>DLNB01000068.1 GCA_002479455.1 Acetothermia bacterium UBA7521 | reverse complement strand
GCCGGGGGAGAGGGTGAACAGGCGCACCGCGAACGTGGGCGCACCGTCGGACGAACCGATCAGGACGCGCTTCAGAACCCCTACAACGTCAGAACCGCTCGACATGTCGATGCCGCGAACCTCGGACATCTGCTTCACGATCACCATAACTGCCTCCTCTACACGGTTCGTGCCAGGAGCGGCACGTACAGCTCGCCCGGGGTCAGGGACCCGTGCAGCCCGCGCAGCTTGAACTCCTCTGTCGGCCAGAGGAGGAACTTCCGCTCACGGGACAGGACGAGGAAGTCGCCGAGGAGCGCCCGCACGGCCGGCGTGGGCTCCTCCAGTCCCCACAGCTTCCGCTTCAACGCCTCCTCCACCGTGAGCACGGTGAACGCGTCCGGAAAGTGCCGGGCGAAGAAGCTCGACACCGCGTCCTCGTGTCCCCGACGCACGAACAGGTACGACGCGCGGGGGTCGCCCACCGGCGGGACGAGCAGGCCATCGCGCAGCGCCGGATGCGCGGGGCAGGACACCATGTCCTTCACTGGGTCGGCCTCGTAGAACCCGTGATCCGCCGTGACAAGCACGGTCGCCCCACGGGGCAAGAGCTCGCGCGCTTGGCCGAGGATGCGGAACACGTGCGCCGCCTCGATCTCGAACGCACGGGTGGTCGGCCCGTACACGTGGCCGAGGCTGTCTGTGGACGGCACGTACACGGCAAGGAGCGACGGCCGCGGTCCCCGGAGCGCGTCGGCGAGGTGCATGAGGAGGTCGGACGGCGTGAGGTAGGGCACGGTGCGCGTGGCCCCTTGGTACAGGGTGCGCGACAGGCCCGACTCGGCGATGAACTTGGGGAGAAACAGCGTCGTCGTGATGCTTTTTGCGGCGAGCCGGCTGTACAGGGTCGAGCCGGTCAGCAGCTGCTGGGGCTGGACACCCAGCTTCTCCAGGGCGTTGTCACGGCCGCCGGGCGTGGTGAGGCGGATCATGTCCACCACGGACCCCACCTCGGTGCGGAACAGCTTGTACCCCAACACCCCGTGGGCGATCGGGCTCAGTCCGGTGGATAGCGTGGATAAGGCGGCGGTCGTCGTGGACGGGAACACCGACGTCAACGGGATGTATGCCCCGTCACCAATGAACGAGGCGAGGTCCACGATCCCCCGCTCGCGGAGGTTCTCCAGGCTGTGGTAGCCGAGGCCATCCACGATCACGCTCAACACGACCTCCGACGGGCGAAGTCCCAACTCCTCCTGAAGGCTTGGTCCCGCGGGCGTGAGGCCGAACAGGCCCTCGATGGTTGCCGGTACCGCGAGGAGGGAGTACCGCTCGTAATGGGGGCGCTGACCGCCCGTCGCGTCCAGAATGCGCTTGAGCACGTGTTGCCCTGGGTTCATGGCTTCGGGCATTATAGCCGTCGGCCCGACGCGGCCGAAAAGGAGGACCATGGCAACGTGTCCACAGGCGAAGGAGAACCTCGCTCGCTGCACCTGCACGTGGCCCACGTGTCCGCGCAAGGGGAACTGCTGCGCGTGTCTCGCCTACCACCTGGCGCAGGACGAACTCCCCGCATGCTGCTTCCCTCCTGAGGTGGAGCACACCTACGACCGGTCGTTCCGCCGTTTTGCCGGGCTTCACCGATGAAGAACGCGCTGGTGGCGCGGATCCTCTACGAGATCGCCGATTTTCTGGAGCTGGGGAACGTTCCGTTCAAGCCCCGCGCCTACCGCCGCGCCGCCCGGGCGGTGGAGGACTGTCCGACCCCGGTGGAGGACCTGGTGGCCGAAGGGCGGCTGCGCGACCTTCCCGGAGTGGGGGAAGCGATCGCCGCGAAGGTCGCGGAGATCGTGGCCACGGGAAGGCTCCGCTACCACGACGAGCTGAAAGCCCAGCTTCCGGTGGACCTGCAAGCCCTCACCCAGGTGGACGGGGTCGGCCCGAAGACGGCCAAGCTCCTCTACGATGAGCTCGGGGTGAGAACCCTCGCGGACTTGGAGCGGGTGGCGCGCGAGGGGCGGATCCAGAAGATCAAGGGCCTTGGCGAGAAGCTGGAGGAGAAGATCCTGCGGGGACTCGCGGAAACGCGGCGTGCCGAGCGGCGGGTGCTTCTCGGACGGGCGATCCCGCTGGCCCGCGACCTGTGTCAGAGGCTTCGGGCGACGGGCCTGTTCGCGCGGGTCGAGCCGGCAGGGTCGCTCCGCCGGGGCAAGGAGACGGTCGGTGACCTGGACCTCCTGGCGATCTCTGACCGCCCGGACGAGGCCGCTGCTGCGTTCTGCTCCCTGCCGGGCGTCGAGGAGGTCCTCGCCCAGGGTCCGAAGAAGGCCTCGGTGCGGTTGGGCGACGGGGTCCAGTGCGACCTGCGCATGGTCCCGAAGGCTTCGTTTGGAGCGGCACTTCAGTACTTCACTGGCTCTAAGGAGCACAACATCCGCCTGCGGGAGCGAGCCGTCGTCCGGGGGCTCAAGCTCTCCGAGTACGGGCTGTTCGCCGCCGATGGAGCGGCCATCGCGGGTGAAGACGAGTCGGGGGTGTACGAGGCTCTGAGCTTGGTCTACATCCCGCCCGAGCTGCGCGAGGATGGCGGCGAGCTCGCTGCGGCCGAGCGGGGGAATCTACCGCGTTTGGTCGAGGTAGATCAGGTCTGCTGCGACCTCCATGTCCATACGGACGCGTCCGATGGCGAGATGACCCTTGACGAGGCGGTGCGAGCGGCGCAGGAGCGGGGGATCACGTGCCTGGCGATCACGGACCACCTGAAGTTCGCCGCGGCGATTCCCGGCCTGTCCTCAGACGACCTCCGCCGTCAGATCGAGGAGGTGCGCCGGCTGAACGAGCGCTTCCCTGGGCTGACCGTGTTGACCGGGGTCGAGGCGAACATCGCCCGGGACGGGAGGGCGGACGTTCCCCGGGATCTTCTCCGCGACCTCGATTTTGTGATCGGCTCGGTGCACAGCCACCTCCGCCTCGGACGGGCGGAGATGACGGAGCGCCTGGGCCGGGCGCTGGAGGACGAGGGGGTGGACGCACTCGGGCACCCCACCGGACGGTTGATCGGGGAGCGCCCCCCCTACGAGGCCGACTGGGACGAGGTGTTCCGCCGAGCGGCCAAGTCCGGGACCGCGCTTGAAGTGAACGCGCACCCCAAGCGGCTCGACCTTCCCTCGGAGCTCATCCGGCGCGCGCTTGGGTTTGGCGTCAAGCTTGTCGTCGGGACCGACGCCCACGTGCCGAGCCAGCTTGGTTACCTCGAACTGGGTGTTCTCACCGCTCGGCGGGGGTGGGCGACGGCGAGCTGTGTGCTGAACACCCTTCCCGTACGCGATCTTCTCGCGGCGCGGAAGCGTGGTCGGTAGTCGTCCGGTTTGCCCTCCCATGGCGTGCCGGAGTACCCTTGGCCTCGGGAGGTGGTGCGATGAAGGTGCTGGGAATTGTCGGCTCAATGCGCAAAGAGGGGAACACGGGCCAGCTTGTGGAGGCAGTCCTTGGCGCGGTCAAGGAGACGAAGCCCAAGATTCGCACACAGATTGTGAACCTGTCTGCACTGGAGATCGGTCCCTGCCAAGGGTGCTACGACGTATGCGCGAAGACGCCCTACAAGTGCGTGGTGAAGGACGACTTCCAGGGCCTCCTTCAGAAGATGGAAGACGCCGACGGAATTGTCTTCGGAGCCCCGCTCTATTTCCCTGTTCCGTCCCGGGTCGTCGCCCTGTGCGAGCGGCTGGTGTGCTTGGCCTACTTTCACGACATGCGGGGCCACAAGGGGACCCACCTCTTTGAGGACAAGCCGTGCGCGTTCATCTCCGCCACAGGGGGGGGCGATCCGCTGGAGGTGTTTCGCTACCTGTTCGGGTTTGCGATGTCGATGCGGATGACCCCGCTGACGATCAAGCGCTTTCCCTACTACGGGGTCGCCGGACGAGGGGATCTCGCCAAGGACGAAGGCAAACCGTTCGACGGGGCAAGCGAACTGGGCCGGTTTCTTGCCGAGGCGGTCGAAGGCTAGTGTCCCGTCCGTCAAATGGCGTGCTCCAAAGGCTCACACCTGGTAGGATGGCCCATGGGCCGACCGATCACGAAGGTAGAGATCACATTGGAAGAGAGGGCGGAGCTTGAACGCCGCGTGCGAGCCCCCAGTGTTCCCCAGCGTGACAGCTTGCGGGCAGCGATTGTGCTCCGCCGAGCTGAAGGGGTTAGGCAATCCCAGGTTGCAGGCGAACTCGGTGTGAGTGTGAACTGCGTCAACCGGTGGTCCCAGCGGTTCGAGCGGGAAGGTCTGGCAGGGCTGGTGGATCGGAAGGGGAGAGGACGGCGCCCGTCGATCCCTGCGGACAAGGTAGCCGAGGTCATCACCCGAGCCACCCAGCCCCCGAAGCCGCACACGCGGTGGACCGTGCGCACGATGGCCAGAGAAGTCGGGATCTCCCCTGACAGCGTCCACCGGATCTGGAAGGCGAACAACATCAAGCCCCACCTTGTCAAGACGTTCAAGCTGTCCAACGACCCTCGGTTCGGGGAGAAGTTCTGGGACGTCATTGGGTTGTACCTCGACCCGCCGGAGAGGTCGCTGGTGCTGTGTTGTGACGAGAAGAGCCAATGTCAGGCCTTGGAGCGCACCCAACCAGGGCTGCCTCTTGGGGTGGGAGAGATCCGCACGCGGACACACGACTACAAGCGCCACGGGACGATCACCCTGTTTGCCGCGCTGAACTACCTGGACGGAAGGCTGATCGCTCGCACGGAGAAGCGCCACACCCACGTCGAGTGGTTGAGGTTCCTGAAGCAGATCGACCGGGAAACGCCTCAGGAGCTGGAGCTACACCTCATCGTTGACAACTACTGCACGCACAAGGAGGCGAGCGTCCTCGATTGGCTGTCCAAGCATCCGCGGTTCCATCTCCACTTCACCCCCACCAGTTCGTCGTGGATGAACCTCGTCGAGCGGTTCTTCTCCGACCTGACCGAGGATGTGATCCGCGAGGGAAGCTTCAGCAGCGTCAGGGAGCTGGTCGAGGACATCGTGAGTCACCTTGCCCAACGGAACCTGCACCCCAAGCCTTACACCTGGAAGGCCAAGGGAGAGGAGATCCTACGTAAGATCCGCCGTGCCCGACAGGCCCTGGAAGCAAGCTAGAGCCAGGAAGTCTAGTTGATCTCAATTGTCGGACGGGACACTGGCAGACCGCAACCGGCGCGGGATCAAAGGAGGTATTAATGGATCACAGTCTTACTGTGTTGCTCTTCCTCCTACCGGGGCTCTTGGCATCCGAGGTCAAAGGGCTCTTTATCGGCGCACCGCGAGCCAGAGACCAAGATCGGCTGGTTCGGGCGCTTGGCTACAACGTGTTGATCCTACCATTGGTCTACTTGATGTCTTTGCCTTCTGGGTTCTTCGGTGGTCTCCTCGACGGGGCAGCTTTGGGTTCGACTGGGTACGCATCGCTGTTTGGGTTTGCGGTCGGGGCCGCTGTTATCGTAGGAGGTATCGCTGGTGTTGTCGCTCACCGCGGCATCCCGTACACGTGGTTCTACAAACGGGGTTGGACCCAGGAAACCGGGAAGCCAAGTGGATGGGAAGAGGTGTTTACAGACCAGGAGATCGCCGGTGTTTGGGGACGGGTCTATCTCGGCGACGGGAGGTGCTATCAGGGATGGGTTAAGTACTATGGGACCGCAGGGGCAGAGACCATCTTTCTGTCACGCAAGGGTGGCTGGCAAGTCAAGAGCTGGACACGATGCAAACCGACCGAGGAAAGCGAAATCAACGGTCCCGGGGTATTCATCCCCTCGGGCCGTGAGATTCAAGCCATCGAGTTCTGGGATGGAGCTGACGCGATAAGCACCGCGACAGAGCCAACCGGACGCTCTGTCACTTCTTGATGGGCGGTGGTTTCGTAGGTGGCTTGGTCTTTCCCTTGGTGACAATTCCTCTCTTGTCTGCCGTCTTGCCGCCTTTCTGCACTGCTGCCATGTGACACCCCCAGTGAACTGGCGAGATGACCGTTGTATCCTATACCCAGCCGGTGGTGTCCGTCAAGGAATGGACACTACATGGGCTTAGAACTCGTAGAGACGGAACAGATAGATCTCCGTCGCTACGCGCGGGCTGGTGCAATGGCAAGCCAGCGGGATGGCACGCTGTCGTGATGGTGCCGCACAGGGTGCTATCGTAGCGGCTTCTTGCAGAGCGAGCATTGCGTGCGTGCCCCAGAGAAGATCCCGACTGTTGCCGACACGCACGTGCTACAGATGAAGTGCCCGTTTTCGCAGGTCTTGCCGCCTGACACCGGTTTCTTCTTGCCGCAGGAATCGCAGATCCGTTCGGCCATGAAGTACCTCCTTTGTTGACGCACGAGAGGCGCGGTGAAGGTCTAGAACTCGATGATCTCCTCGCCGCCGAACTCCTTCAGGGTCCGCCGATCGTTGCCCTAGCGCAGTTCATACTCAGACATCTCCCAGGGGAAGCACGCGGTCTTCCGGGGGGGCGAAGTGGCGAGAATGCTGATCTGGTGGGCCCGCCTGGACTCGAACCAGGGACCTCGCGCTTATCAGGCGCGCGCTCTAACCACCTGAGCTACGGACCCGCAGAGCTGGATCTTAGCCGCGCTCCCCGATCCCCTCAACCACAGGGCACTGCCCCACAGTAGCTCGGTTGCACCGGGCGACGCACGGCTCTTGTGTGTGCGAACGGGGAACGCTATGATCGCCAGCGACCCAATGCGAACAGGAGGGAGCCCGATGGCCAAGAGCGTAGCCGAGATGCTGAAGGATGTCCCGTTGTTCTCGTCGTTCAACGACAAGCACCTTCAAGCCGTCGCCAAGACGGCGAAGGAGATGGAGTTCGAATCTGGGACAACCATCGTCAAGGAAGGCGACCGCAGCAAGGTCGGTTTCTTCCTCATCCTCGAAGGCCAGGTTGAGGTGCGCCGGGGAACGAAGGTTGTCTCGCGCCTCGGGTCCGGCCAGTTTTTCGGAGAGATGGCCGTGCTCGACGGCCAGCCGCGGTCGGCAGATGTCGTTGCGGTGACCCCCACGAAATGCCTCGTCCTCGCAAGCTGGGATATCAAGGGTCTGATCACCACCTATCCCGACATCGCCCACGAGATCATCGGGGAGCTCACCCGCCGCCTGCGCCAGACGAGCATGGCCCTCTCGGAGTAGACGCACTCACGGGGCCGAAGGGCGCTGCGGCGGGGGGGCCGCTCTATCAGCGGAACGCCGGCGAGGGCCTCTCTCGGTCTCGTTGCGGGCCTCCCCTCCGCTCGAGGTAGGTGAGGCGCACCAGCAGGGCTGCCAGCAGGATCGCGAAGTGACACATTACGGAGGGCAGCGCGCCCTCGCCTGCCGGAACGAACCACGATGTCAGCACGGCGGGGACGATGAAGGCGATCGAACCGATCAACACGAGCCTTGCAAGAAGCCCATCGTGGCCATCGCGCGGTCGCGCTGCACCGTACGCCGAGAGGGAGACGAGGCCGAACAGCCCTAACCAGTAGAAGGCCGCGTAGAGGAGAAACGCCGGTGTCGGATGCTCGTAGCGCGCATAGACTGCGTTGCAGACCGAGAGCGTGGCGAAATCCGCGTCGAACATGATCCACACGACGATTCCCAGAGCGAAGCCGAACATCGCGTAGGCGAACAGGCGCGCTGCACGGGCGCCGGGACCGAGCAGAAACGTGACGAGAAGGACCCCCAGCGGCGGAAGCCACGTCACCACCAGGAACGCGAGCCTCGGCAGGAATCCGTGCCCGGGAACCAGCGAGCAGATCGCCACCTCGACGATCTGGTACCCAGCGAGGAAAAGGAGGATCGCCGCGGTTGTGCGCACGATCGACCGCCGACCAGGACCTGTCAGAACCCAACCCGCCGCTCCGATCTCGAACACAGCAGTTGCGATCGCAAGGATGGGTGAGTACGTCACGCTGACCTCCTCTCACTCTGTGCGGAGCGCAGTGTACACCCATCGGGCGCTTCGGGTGTAGCGCGGCGGCCGGCGACCACGGGGAGATGGCCCGTTGTCAGGCGGGAGCCGGCAGCCCACGCGCTGGCGTCGCGGCGCAGGAGAGAGCTGAGCTGGGTCAGGCGCCGCCTACCGTGTGCTCACCGCGCCGAGGTCTGCTTTCCGCGTCGCGCGAGCGCCTGCGAAGCGGGTGGTTCCGCAATCGGGATCGCCCTCAGTCGTCGCCCATCGGCGGAAGGGGGTGCAAGAAGTGCTGGAACTCGATCTTGCGGCCTTCGGGGTCCGTTCCGAAGAAGTGATAGATGCGGTACTTCGCGTTCTCCTGCGGTGCGGAGGTGGCGATGTCCCGAAGCTGGGCGTACATTTCGTCCACTTCCTGTCGACTCGCGTAGAAGAAGGTGAGGAGTCCGTCACGATCCGACACAGGCTGTCGATGGAACCCCACGAGCAGGTTCCCGTGCCGGAGGATCGCGATGTCCGGCTGCTCCAGCCAGACCTTCATCCCGACCCGCCGCGTGTAGAACTCCCGCACTTGGTCGAAGCGTCCAGTCCTGAGGAACACAATGCCGGCCACGGTTCCAGTCTAGCACGCCTGGCACGTGGGGCAACCCAGCCGCGCGGCACGGCGCTCTGTGCTGCGGCATGGGATCAGGCCGTCAGAACGTCTTGTTGCGTACGACATCCCCTGGTTCTCGCCGTTCTTTCTGCGGCTGCACTGCCGCGACGCCCAGCGGCAGCAAAGCGATCAGCCGGTGCTGCCGGGGAACGCCGAGGACGTCTTTCAGGAGTTCCTCAGCGGAATCCTTTGCAGAGCTGGGGTCGAAGGCGCCGACCCAGAACGTGGCCAATCCCAGGCTGTGGGCTGCCAGTGCCATGTTCTGCGCGGCGCAGGCCCCTGCCTCCACGAAGTGCTCGGGGTCTCGCGTCGGATCGACAACGATGGCGATTACCACCGGCGCTTCCGCCAACCCCTTCCGGGCGATCGTGATGCGGTCCGCTGCGTTCGCAAGCGCTGCCTTCGCCTGAGCATCGCGGACCACGATAAACGTCCAAGGCTGGGAGTTCGCGAAGGACGGCGCCCACCGCCCAGCTTCGAGGACGGCCTCGAGTTGATCGTCTGGTACTGCGTCGGGACGGAAGCGGCTGACGCTGCGCCGCTCCCGGATTGCCTCCAACACCCGGTTGTTCACCATGGTTGCCCTCCTGGATACCGTCTACCATGCGAGGAATGCCTGTCCATCGGGAGACGCGACCGCGCTCCACGCTCGGTGGCGAGCCGCCTAGCGTCCGACGCGGGCACGCGGTGCTCCGATCGCCTCAGCCGCCCACGAAGAGACACCTAGAACCCTCCCTGCGAACGGATGAACGCCAGCACCTCTTCTCTTGAAGGCAAGGAGCATTGAGCGCCGCGACGGGTCACTGCGATCGCTCCGGCTGCATTCGCCCACATCAGGGCCTCGTCAAATGGCCGCGACTCAGCCAGAGCCACGGCCAACGCGCCGTTGAACGCGTCTCCGGCTGCTGTGGCGTCCACCGTGTTCACCCTGAAGCCGGGGAAGTGTCGAAGTCCGGCATGGTCGACCACAAACGCGCCGTCAGCGCCGCACTTGCAGACCACTACCTTGACGCCGCGATCCAGCAGAGCGGCTGTTGCGCGTTCCATGCCCGCTATTCCGGTCAAGGTGGCTAGTTCGCCGCGGTTGGGGGTGATGATGTCGATTCTCTCCAGAGGGAGACTGGAGATGTCCTGAGCGGGCGCTGGGTCCAGTATCAGCAGGGGGCTTTCGTGGGGCAGACGCTCAATCGCGTGGGACACCATGGCGACGGGGATCTCGAGCTGGAAGAGCACCACGCTCGACATCCGCATCTGGGGAAGGACGCCGTCAACGTAGGCGGCGTCAACGCACGAATTGGCTCCGGGCACACAGACGATGGAGTTCTCCCCGTCCTCGGCCACCCAGATCGAGGCCAATCCCGAGAGAACTTCGGACTTCCGTTCCACCCGATCGACACTTACCCCTCGGGTATGGATTGCCTGAAGAAGGTCTTTTCCCACGGGGTCGTCGCCGACCATGCCGAACAACGAGACATGAGCGCCAAGGCGGGCCGCAGCGACAGCCTGGTTGGCGCCCTTGCCGCCCGGGTAATGCGCGACTTTGCGGCCCAGCACGGTCTCGCCGCGCAACGGCAGGCGGGGGGTCTCGACGACGAAGTCCATGTTGATACTGCCCAGGACAGAAACCAACGGTTCCTTCGTCATGCTGCTAAGAGGACGCCCCAAAGCGCTTCTCGGCCGCGGAGAAGGCTTCGTCGAAGATGGCGAGAACGCGATCCACGCTGCTGGTACGAATCGTGAGTGGGGGGATGAGCTGGAACCGGTTGTGGAAGTACCCCCCTTTCTCGAACAGCACGCCCCTGCGGACGCACTCCTCGAGGACGAAGGACGCCTCCTCGGGCGCCGGCTGTCGCGATGCCCGATCGCGGACCAGCTCAAGCCCGATGTAGATGCCCTGGCTGTTGATGTGACCGATGAGGGAGTGTCGCCGCTGGAGTTCTTCCAGCCCCGCCGCGAAGTAGGCCCCTCGCTCGGCCACGCCGGCAAGGAATGCGGGGTCGCTGATCACGTCCAACACCCTGTTTCCAGCTGCACACGCCAATGCGTTTCCCGCTTGCGTCGAGACGTGGGCGCCAGGCCCCCAGGCTTCGAGCACCTCCGACCGGGCGACCACGGCGGACAGAGGAAGCCCCCCGCCCAGCGCTTTGGATGTGATGAGCACGTCCACCTCGACATCCTCCCAATCGACCGCCCACAGCCGCCCGGTGCGCCCTAAGCCGGTTTGGATCTCGTCCACCATGAGCAGGATGTCGTACTTGTCTGCGAGTCTGCGCAGGAGCTTCATGTAGCCAGGGGACGGCAGGATGTAGCCCGCCGAGCTCTGGTACGGCTCCACGACGAACGCCGCGACACTGGTGATGCCCGACTTCACCTCCCGGTACGGCGATTCCTTGCTCTCCAGAAAGTAGCTGAGGTAGTCCTCGAGCCGGCTCAAGCACCAGGCCGCTTCGTCCTCTCCCGCGGGGGCCCGTCCAAAGGGAGACTGGTACGGATAGGGGAACGGGAAGTAGCTGACTCCGGTGTCCAACGGCAGCACGGGGTAGAAGTACGGCCACATGCCGCCCTTCCCGGTCAGGGCCATCGTTCCGTACGTAACGCCGTGGTAGTCGCCGAACGCCGTCAGGACGATCGGTCGGCCGGACCAGTACCGCGCAGCCCGCACCGCGAGTTCAACCGCATCGGCTCCTGTGACCCCAAACGCCACCCTGGTCTGCTCGCCTTTGATCGGGCAGATGCGCGCCAGGCGTTCGGCCATCTCGATCCGCTCGGGGTGGGGCAGGTCGAAGTAGTGGACCAGCTTCCCTGCCTGCTCGCGGATGACCGCCGTGACTTCCTCGCTGCACTGTCCCAGAGCGGACACGGAAAAACCGGCCAACAGATCTACGTATTCCTTCCCGTCGACATCGATCAGGATATCGCCGTGCGCCCGCTCAACGATCGGCGGAAGGTTGAACAGAGCCAGGCCGACCTGGCCATAGGACTCCACGTCGAGCCACCGCGCAGCCCACCGCTTGCCGTTGTTCCCGTACGGGCTGTCCGCGATTCGCTTCGCGATCGTGTCCCGTGTGAGACGGGTCCTGTTCTGTTGATCCGTGTGATGGTCGCGCATCCTAACCTCCCTGGGCCACAGCCCGTACAGCGGACCCGCGGGGCAGATACGTGCCCCGGGGATCTTCCCCGCACCACGTGCCGTCTTCGATGAGCACCCTCCCCCGGGACACCACAGCCCGCACAGAACCTCGGTAGCCGCGGCCTTCGTAGGGGCTCCAGTCTACGTTCATGTGCAACGCTTCTGCCCGTATCACTCCGCGCGTTCCTGGATCGTACACGACAAGATCTGCGTCCGAACCCGGCGCCACAATCCCTTTACGGGGGTACAACCCGAACCGCTGAGCGGGAGTTTGGCTGGTCACCACGGCGAGCCGCCCAAGATCCAGCCCGCGGTCTTGCCACTCTGTGTAGAGAAGCGGGAGCGTGGTCTCCACTCCGGGCAACCCGGTGGGAACCCGTGTGAAATCGTCTCGACCGGCGTCCTTCTGGGCCACGGTGAACGGGCAGTGGTCGGTGGCCACCGTGTCCAGCTCCCCGCCCTGCAGCGCGGCCCAGAGAGCGGCGCGATCCTCGCGGGTCTTGATCGCCGGCGACACGAGGTACCGGTGCCCGTCGGCTCGGCGGTACACCTCGGCGTCGAGGACCAGGTAGTGCGGGCAAGTCTCCCACGACACATCGGCCCCTCGGGCCTTGGCCTCGCCGATCAGCTGAGCGGCAGTCCCGGACGAGATGTGCACGAAGTGAACCGGACACCCCGTCTCCGCCTGCAGATGCAGCACACGCGCCACCGCCATCGCCTCAGCCACCGCCGGCCGGCTCGCGAGGTGCCCGTCGGCCCCCGTGGCACCTTGCTCAACCAGCGCCCGCGTTCGCGATTCGATGAACTCCGCATCCTCAGCGTGGACCAACGCGAGTCCTCCCGCGCGGACGATCCAGGACATCGCTTCGAACAGTTCCCCCGCGCCGAGCCGCAGGTCTGGGTAGATCGTGAACAGCTTGAAACTCGTCGCCCCTGTTTCCAGGCACTGGGCGATCTCGACGGGCTGGTTGTACCGATAGGGCGGTAGGATGACGTGCAGCCCGTAGTCCACGTGACACCGGCCTTCCGCCGCTGCGCGCCGGCTGTGGAGCGCCGCGGCGAGGGTTTCCCCGCGCGTCGGAAGGGCGTAGTCGATGAGGGTCGTCACGCCGCCGAACGCGGCGGCACGACTCCCGGACGTGAAATCGTCGGTAGAGAGGACCCCTCCGGCCTCGAACCCCATGTGCACATGCGTGTCGATGAGCCCCGGGAACACCAGGCAACCGCTCGCGTCCACCACGCGACCGGAAGGCGTGCCGCGCCGGCTCAGCGCTTGGACGATCCCGTCCTCCATCAGAACGTCGGCCCGACACAATCCGCCCGGTCCCACCACGTGCCCACCGCGGACGATCAGGCTCATCGCTGTCCCTTGGTGCTTGATCGCATCGCCTCGCGCACCCGACTCGCGCGGGCCGGGAGCGCGAAGACGCGGCAGCCCACGGCGTTCCTCACGGCGTTCAAAATGGCCGGCGCCGTGGCGATCATCGCCACCTCGCCCACTCCCTTGGCTCCGTAGGGGCCCATGGAATCCTCAGCTTCCACGAACAAGGACACCACCTCCGGGACATCCGGTAGGCGCACCAGACCGCATTGGGCGAGGGTGGTCGTCATCGATGGTCCCGAGGGCACGTACTCCTCGGATAGGGCGTACCCCATCCCCATCACCGCAGCCCCCTCCAGCTGTCCTTCCAGAGCCCGCCGGTTGAGGATTTTGCCGACGTCGTACGAGGACACGATCCGCTCCACGCCGACCCTTCCCGATTCTCCCACCTGAACCACGGCGAGGTTGGCGAAGAAGGTGTACGCGAAGTAGTGGGTGCGGCCTGGATCCATCGTCTGTGCGTCGAGCGGCGACGTGGCGGGGGCTGTGTACACACCTGCAGCACGCAGGAGCCCTTCTTCGGAAGCCACGGCGAGGTCGCCCAGGGAAACAACAGAACCGGCGGCATCGACGACCGTTCCTCTCTCAACCCTCAGCGGCGGCTTCAGCGTCGGCACAAGCTTCTGCGCGATCTGCCCGGCCTTGCGCTTGAGCTCCGATACGGCGCACAGCAGGGCGTTGCCCGACATCACGCTCTGACGCGATGCATTCGTCTCTCGTGCATCGGGCGCGAGATCCGTATCGCCAGATTCGACCGTGATGCGTTCGTAAGGCAGGCCCAACTCCCGCGCCGCCATCTCCGCGAGCACGGTCGAAACCCCCTGGCCGAGGTCAACGGCCCCCGTGCGGACGGTGACGTCGCCGCTGCCGGTCATCTCCAAGATCACCTCAGCGAAGTCGTGCTCTCCCAGTCCCAGTCCAACGTTCTTGTACCCGCACGCCACCCCCATCCCCCGGCCTGGGCGGAGCGACCGGGACTCGCGTGTGTACACGGCTGCGAGGAGATCCAGCGCCTCCACGAGGTGAGTGTCCGGACCCATGATCTGGCCGGTGACGGAGGTGTCCCCAGGCCGCAGCGCGTTCCTGCGGCGGATCTCCAAGGGGCTCATGCTCAACCGCGCGGCGGCTTCGTCCATCAGGCTCTCCACGGCGAACGCGGGCTGGGGGATGCCGAAACCTCGCATGGCCGACGACGGCGGGGTGTTGGTGAACGCGCCGCGTACGCGGATCGTGGCGTTGGGAACGCGGTACGGCCCGGTGGAGAACGCGGTCGTCTGTTCGAGCAGCGGATGGCTCAGCGTGTGGTACGCGCCGCAGTTGGCCAGGATGTCCGCGTCGATGGCAACGATCTGACCTTCGGCATCAAAGCCGATTCGGTACGCCAACCGCATGGGGTGCCTCTTGACGCTGGCCCGAAGGGACTCTTCCCGTGTCCAGACGATGCGTACGCTTCGCCGGGTGTGCCACGCTGCCAGGGCGAGGAGCGCCTGCACGGAGATGTCGGTCTTGCCGCCGAACGCGCCGCCCGTCGGGTGCGCGATCACCCGAACCCTGTCTTCGGGTTGGCCGAGCACGCGCGCGATCTGGCGGCGCATCGCATGCGGGTACTGCGATGCCGATCGCACTACGACTCGATCTTCTTCCCAGCTGGCGATGCCGGCTTCGGGCTCTAGGTACGCGTGCTCGATCGCCGGGGTGCTGAACTCCCCGGAAACGCAGACGGCCGCCTGTCTCAGAACCTCCTCGGGTGAACCACGGTCAAGGCGGAACTCGCAGCAGAGGTTTCCGCCTTCGAACAGGAGCGGGGCACTGTCAGCCAACGCCTCACGCGGATCGTCAACGGCGGGAAGGAGGGCATAGTCCACTCTCACCGCGGCAGCTCCCTGGAGCGCCGCCTGTTCGCTCTCGGCGATGACCAACGCCAACGGATCGCCTAAGTAGCGGACACGGTCGGCGCAGAGCACCGGTTGATCGGGATAGATGAGCCCGTGAAATGGCTCGCCAGGAACATCGCGCGCGGTGAGCACGGCCACGACCCCCGGCACCCGGCGCGCGTCGCCCGTTTCCACACCGCGGATCGCGGCATGTGCATGCTCGGACCAAACGACCTTTCCAACGAGCAATCCCTGGGGGGACAGATCGGCGATGAACCGCAGCCGCCCGGTGGACTTCTCCTCCGCCCCATAGGGACGCACACCGACCTCCGCCGGATAGGACTCACCCCGCAGCGCTGCGGCCGCTCGCTCCACGGCTTCCACGATCTTCACGTACCCCGTGCACCGGCACAGGTTGCCCCGCAGGGCCTTCCGGATCTCCTCCCGCGTCGGGTTGGCCGTTCGGTCCAGCAGCGCTTTGGCCGTCATTACCATCCCTGGCGTGCAGAACCCGCACTGGACCGCGCTCATCTCGATGAACGCCTCCTGCAGAGGGTGCAGTCCTCCCGCCTCTCCGAGCCCCTCGATCGTCTCGATCTGGGCCCCATCCAGGTCGGCCACCCTGATCTGGCAGGACTTCACAGCCTGCCCGTTGACGATGACCGTGCACGCCCCGCAGGCGCCTGTGCCGTCGCACCCGTTTTTCGCCCCGGTCAAACCGAGGGTGTCGCGCAGCCAAGCGAGCAACGTGAGTTCTCGCTCGGCTTGTGTCGCTTCGCACGACCTGCCGTTCACGCGGAACCTCATCGGCCACCGCCAACACCGATGCGCCGCTGCACCTCGTCGGACGCAGAGGCGAACTCCCGGTTCACCGCTTCTGCATCGACCGTGGACACAGTGCCGTTCTCCACGACGACCCTTCCGTCCACCATCACCAGGCGGAGGTTGCGGGGGTCAGCGTGGTACAGCACAGCGGCTGCCGGATTGTGCCACGGCACGAGGTTGAGGGCCTGCAGGTCCACCACCAACAGGTCGGCACGCTTGCCCGGCTCCAGCGAGCCGATCTCGTCGCTCATACCCAGAGCACGTGCCCCTCCCAGCGTGGCCCATTCGAGCACGTCCTCGGGGCTCACGAAGCGCGCGTCCCCTGCTCGCGCCCGATGGAGGTAGACCGCAAATCTCGCTGTCTCGAGCAAGTTCATGTGGAATGCGTCCGTGCCCAGCGCAATATCCACTCCCTGCGCTCGGAACAAGTGGACCGGAGCCACCAGGCCCCCGTCCTTCGCGTTGGCCACCGGGTTATGAGCCACGCCGACGCGACGGGCGCTCAGCTGCTTCACTTCCGACTCCGAGACGAAGATCGCGTGGGCAGCCAGCAAGCGCTCGGTGAGCAGCCCGGTGCTGTCCAGGATCTCGATGCATCCCATCCCGCTGTGGGCGGCCACGTCGTCTCGTTCGCTCTCCATCTGGGCCACGTGCATGTGCACTCGCAGGGAGCGACGGTCTGCCTCTTCTGCCACGCGCTCCAACATCCACGGTTCGAGGGTGTTCGTGGCATGGGGACAGAGCGCGGTTGTGATCCGGCCGCTGGCCGATCCGTTCACGCGATCCGCGAACTCACACGCTGCGGCAAGCTGATCCCGAAACGCTCCCCGGTCGAACCGGTAGTCGACGCCGTCGGCGCTCGCCACGGGGGGCCGTCCCAGCGAGAACCCGAGGACCTTCTGGCCGAGGACGGCGCGGATGCCGACCGCCTGGACCGCCTCAGCGGTCGCATCGGCGTGGTGGTACATGTCGGCTATCGTGGTCACACCGCAACGGAGGCTCTCGACGGCGGCAGCCAGGCTTGCGCAACGCACGAGTTGGGGCGTGAGGCGTCCCTCCCACGCGAACAGGGTCGAGTAGAACACCCCTTCGAAGTCCACATCCTCCAGCAGACCTTTGAACAGATGCTCCCCCAGGTGCACATGGCTGTTCACGAGCCCCGGCATGACGACGCACCCGCGGCAGTCCACCCGCTCCTCGGAGGGGAGGTCTGGGCGGAGCGCTTCTCCGACGGACACGATCCGCCCATCCTCGATCACCACCGAGCCTTCGGACAAGGCACGCCGCTCTGCGTCGCAAATCAGCACGGTGCCTCCCTCCAAGACGATCCTCATGGACGGCTCCCCATCCCTTCCTCCCAGACGATGGCCCGCACAGGGCAGATCGATAGGCAGAGGCCGCACCCCTCGCACAGATCCCCGTGGATGAAGAACCTGCCCTCCTTCGCCTCGATGGCCGCGTAAGGGCAGATCCGGTGACACCGACCGCACTGAACGCACGTGTCCTGTACGATGAACGACGTTCGGAGCGGGCCCTGCCACACGATGTGCTCGTACTCATGCCGGGACGCCTCGTCGACGGGAAACGCAACGTGGGGGAGGCTCCTTCCCCGCAGGTCGTCCAACGAGGTTGCCCCTAAACCCTTGAGCAGGTCAGTCATCTCTCGGATCATGCGCCGCACTCCATCCGGCCCGTCGAGGATCAGCGCGGTGCACAGACCCACACTCTGCGCCCCGCAGTAGATCATCTTGAGCGCGTCTTCCCCCGACATCACCCCCCCTGTTCCGATCACGGGAAGGCCCACGTAGTGCGCCAGCATGGCCACGTGGTACAGGGCCAACGTGCGGATGGCCTCGCCGGAGATCCTCCCGTACCCCTGTTCGAGGAACACGGGGCGTCCTGTGATGAGGTCCACATCAAGGCCGGCCTTCAGCGCGTCGATCGACGACAGGCCATCGGCGCCGCAGTCGTGCAGTGCCCGTCCGAAGGCCACAAGGTCGTGGACGTTGCAGCTCAGCTTGACGGTCACCGGCACCGACACCCGGGCCTTCACGGCCCGCAGCGCTTTGATCATCGGCCCAGGATCATCGGCGGGGGTGAAGATCGAGAGCTCCAGCATGTCTGCCCCTGCATCGACAACCGGGAGGGCGAGTTCAGCCACCTCGTCGGGCGTCATGCCAATGCTGGCAATCACGGGCATCGGCAACTCCGCCAACCTTGGCAGTTCCTCCCGCAGCCATCGGGAGAGGGGGAGGGTTGAGCAGCGTTCGGTGTTGAAAAAGTGCCCCTTCCCGCGCCACAGGCACGGCCGCGGGTTCACGGAAGGTTCCACCAGAATCGTTTTCGTGATCGCAGCTCCGATCCCTGCCTCATACAGGCGGCGGATCGAAGCGAAGTCCTTCGTGGGAGGCCCTGATGCGGCAATCAAAGGCGACTGCAAGGACATCCCCAGGAACAACGTCTCCATCAAACGTCCCGTCACCCCGCCTCCCGAATGCTGATCGAGTGCGCGCCCAGCTCCATCAGGACCTCAGCATGGTCCCAGCCTCACGCGGCCAGAGGATCACGATCTCTTCATCGATTGCCCGCTCACGGACCTGCTTTCCGTACTCCGCAACCATCAACATGCTCCCGCCCTCGAGTCGGACGTGATGGTAGGCCATCTCGCCAAGGTACGTCGTATGCATCAGGATCCCCGGCAGGGCGTTCTCGGTCTCCGACGCAGCGCCGCGATCGTCGAGACGAAGCTCTTCCGGACGCACGGCGAGCACGGCTTCTCCCTCGGCCACCGCGGCGCCTTCCAGACGCACGCGCGGGCCGCCGTTGACGATGAACAACGGACCGTCCGCGTCGCGTGCGACGATGCCCCTGAGGCAGTTCGACTTGCCGATGAAATCGGCGACAAACGTGCAGTTGGGGGTCGCATAGACTTCGCGCGGGGCGCCTACCTGGACCACTCTTCCCTGGTGCATGATGACGATTCGGTCCGCCATCGTGAGCGCCTCTTCTTGGTCGTGGGTGACGAACACCGCGGTGATGTTTAGGCTGCGCTGGATGCTCTTGATGTGCGTGCGCATCTCCAGTCTGAGTTTCGCATCCAGGTTGCTGAGCGGCTCGTCGAGCAGCAGCACCGACGGTCGGATGACCAGGGCTCTCGCCAACGCCACCCGTTGCTGCTGTCCACCCGACATCTGTTTGACCCACCTGCGCTCCAGCCCGGATAGGCCCACAAGATCGAGAATCTCCTTGACCGCGCTGGAAATCTCGCGCATGGGCCAGCGTCGGACTTTGAGCCCGAACGCGACGTTTTCGAACACCGACATGTGGGGAAAGAGGGCATAATTCTGGAAGACCAGGGCGGTATTCCTTTTCTCGGGCGGAGTGCGCGTGACATCCTTTCCTCCCAACCAGACCTGGCCCGACGTGGGCTTCTCAAACCCGGCTATGGTCCTCAGAAGGGTCGTCTTGCCGCATCCGCTAGGCCCAAGAAGACACAGCATCTCGCCTTCTCCGACACTCAACGTAACGCCGTCGAGAGCTCGGACATCACCGTACACCTTCTCAACTTTCTGCAGCCGAACTATGTCCACGCGCCATCCCCCTTCGCTCAGCCCTCAACGAGCGGATCAGCGCATCGTCGAGAACTTCTCCAACCCCAGAAGCCTATCGGCCACCAGCAGCGCGAGTAGCGCAATGACCACGAGGATGCTGGAGATGGCCGTCACAGTCGGGTCGAGTCCGTACTCCAACTGAGAGAACAACCTCACCGGCAGGGTGATCGTGCCCGGTCCCGTGATGAACACACTTACCGTTGTTTCATCGAACGAGACAAGGAAAGCGAAGATCGAAGCCACAATCAAACCGGGTTTGATGAGTGGAAAGGTAACCCGCCGGAACGTGCGAAACACGCCTGCGCCCAGGTTGCGCGATGCCTCCTCGAGCGAGCGGTCGAACCCCACGAGACTTGCTGAGACTGTCCTGATTACATAAGCAGTGACGAGGACCAGATGGCCGATCAAGACGCCCCTGAACGTGGCGGTCCATCCCATCATGGCGAGCAGCCGGAGCAACGCCAGGCCAACCAGCACCGCCGGCAACATCAGCGGCGACAGGAACAGCGTTCTCAGCACCTCTCTCCCCGGGAATCGGTAGCGGACCAGGGCCAGTGCGGCCAGAGTGCCCGTTGAGACACCGATGAGAACGGATAGGGCAGCGATCTGCAGGCTGATGAAGAAGGAGCGGATGTACTCCGGGCGACTGAGCAGCCCAACGTACCACCGCACCGAGAAACCGCCTCGGGGTGGGAACATGATCAGGCTGGATCCAGAGAACGACGAGACGATCACGATCGGCAAAGGAGCCAGGATGAACGCGATGATGAGCGCTTTCCCTCCCCAACCACCAGCCCGCACCATGAATCTCAGCTTGCCGAGTGCTAGTCTCATCGGCCTCAGGTACCGAGCAAGCCTGGTCCAGGCGCGTCCTAGCGATGCCGCCAGGTCATAACTCGCCCTGCGGAGCTCCTGGACTGCTCTTCCCCAACTCGAGATCTTGCTGGAGGCGGCAACGCGCGTTGACTCGCGCCTCTCCGCTCCTCCCAAGGCACGCGTATAGGTGCCGACCAGCACGATGCTGACCAACAGTAAAACGATCGCCACAGCTGAAGCGAATGGCCAGTTCAGCAGTACCATTGCTTGCTGCCGTATCAGGGTGGTCATCACGACAACCATTCCCCCACCCAGCAGTTGGGGCGTGACAAAGGCGCTGAAGCTAAGCAAGAATACGAAGAGACTTCCTCCGACGATGCCCGGGACACTCAGGGGCAAGACCACTCTCCTGAAGGCCCCGAACCGCGTACAACCGAGGCTGCGCGCCGCCTCCACCAAAGCAGGATCGATGTTCTCGAGCACGCTGCTGACGGACAGGATCAGGAACGGCATGAAGACTTGGGTCAGACCGATCACGATGCCGGGCACACCCGGCACGAGCGTCAAGCGAGGGAGCCCGAGCTGGACGAGCAGGTTGTTGATTGGGCCGTGACGCCCGAGAAGGATCATCAGACCCAAGGTGCGAGCGACGACATTGGTGAGCAGCGGCGTAAGGACCACCGCGAGCAGGAAGGCTTTGGCTCTGCCCTTACTGCGCGCGATCGCCATCGCGATCGGGTAGCCGAGCGCTAGCGAGAGAAGCGTAGCGTACAACGCAATTGTGAACGTCCTCCAGAAGATCTTGAAGTAGTACGCGTCAAACAGGAGGCGGGTGTAGTTGGCGGTTGTCCACTGATCGAGGATGAGTCCACTTCCAGGAACGCTCTGGCGCCAGCTCAGGAGGAAGAGCAGCACCAGGGGGGCGAGGAAACCGATCCCCAAGATCACGAAACTGGGTGTAGCCAGGGTCACTGGAACCAGGTTCTTGCGGACCAGAGGACACCTCCACTGCAGGGGGCCGCCGCCACCACGGGGCTCTGCCCCGTGGTGGCGACTGGATCCATTCTGCCTACTTTTCCAGAATCTGCCTATTCCATCGATCGGCCCAATCGGACTGCTGCGCCGTGATGTGTGCCCAGTCGAGCTCCAGCAGCTCGGCGATCTGCTGCGCGCCGTACGGCATCATCGCTGCCAACTCCGGCGGCAGCTGAACTGTGCGGTTTGTGGGAGCGTAGAACAACCGGTTTGCGTAGGCCAACTGGTTGGCAGGGCTCAGGAAGTAGTTGATGAAGATCTCAGCGAGATCCGTGTTCTTCGCATTGGTGGGGATGGTGGCCACGTTCATCGCAAACGGGGTCCCCTCCGATGGGTACACGAAGTCCACAGGTCCCCCCTCCGCCTTGAACTCGTACACGTACCCGTGGATCTGGGGCGCGAACCAGATGTCCCCTGTGAGAAATCCCAGGTTTGTTTCCGGGATTCCGGACAGGACGGCGGGGAAGGGTTTCAGCTGGGCGATGGCGTTGAACCCGGCATCGATGTTGTACTCATCGCCGCCGTGCGCGCGGGCAGCCATGACGAGGAAGGCCGTTCCTTGGGTTCCCGGGAAGACAAACGGTGCCACCTTGCCCTTGTAGGCGGGGTTCCACAGATCGAGCCACGACGTGGGAGCCTGCTTGACATACTCCGTGTTGTACATGAGGCCAACGGCCAAGAAGGCAACACCGTACCCCACCGCTTGGGCCTGGGGGTAGAGGTTCTTCCACTCTGGGACGTTGATCGGGTTCGGCCCCTGTACCACCCGGTCCTTCAGGGCCTGCTGCGCCTGCCCGTAGGCGAGGAACGCGACATCCATGGTTGGGTTGTCGTACTCGGCGTACAGACGCACAAATCGGTCCGTGCTCCCGCCAAGAATGAGTTCCACGCGCGCGCCCGTTGCCTGTTCGAAGGGCTTCACGACGTACTCGCGGGTCAGCTCCTCCTGGGCAGCTCCCCAGATCCCCACGACGAGCGTCCTTCCCTCTCCGATCCGCTGTCCAACAACGGATACGGACAACGCGATTGCAGCCAAGAGACCAATACACACGGCGATTTTCGTCCTTCGCATCATGCCCCTCCTTGGTATTTAGGGGTCTGCCGAGCTGCATCCTCTCGTGCACACCCCAACTAGTCCCGAGTTGATCTGCACCAACCGTGCTTCCAGCTATGGGCAGCGCGCCCCCCGATCACCTCCTTCTGAACGCGTGATGGGCCTGCCGGGACGGCCGCGGCATAGGCGCGCCCCTGTCCGCACAACGGGCTGCTCGCGGCGATCAACGGCAGCTCACGCACGTCTCCCCCTCGATCAGTCGTGTCGGCAGACATGCATCCTCGGCGACCTCCGAGAGGAGCTGACCAGCGGCCACCTCCCCGATCTGGAGGGCGGGCACCTCCACGGTCGTCAACTGCGGGCGCAGATAGGTTGTCCATGGAGCATGGTCGAAACCGGCTACGCCGACGTGGTCCGGGACCGACAGACCCGCATCCTCTACTGCTCGCAGAACGCCCAAGGCCATCATGTCGTTCGCTGCGACGAGGGCGTCAACGCGGGCGCTACGCGCCAACTTGGTGCTCAGGTCGTAGCCTGCTTCGCACGTGAAGGGCCCGTGCTCGATCGCGACGGGCTGAACGCCGGCTGCATCGAGGGCCGCGCGGAATCCCTCCAGGCGCTCCCGAGCGGTGCTCACGTCTGCGGGACCCGCGAGGTAAGCAATCCGGCGGTACCCGCATCGCAACACGTACTCCGCAAGCGCCCGGCTGCCACCGGCGTTGTCGGCGCGGACGCTCGGGAAACCCGGAACAACCCTATCGGCTACGACAATCCTTGCTCCGGATCGGGCCAAACGCTTGAGCCCCTCGTCGTCGGGGGTTGATGTTGGGATGTAGACAATACCCAGCGCTTGCTCAGCCAGGAGGATCTCCAGGTAGTGACGCTCCTTTGTTGGGGAATGGTCGCTGTTGCAGATCATCGTTGAGCATCCGGTCCCGAACGCAATGGATTCCACACCACGTGCGAGAAGAGAGAAGAAGGGGTTGGAGATGTCCGGCAAAACGACCGCGAGCACGTGCGAGCGCTGACGACGGAGGGACCGCGCTGACCGCAGCGGCGTGTACCGGAGCGCGTCGATGGCGGCGTGGACACGATCCCGTGTGGCCGGGGTCATGTGTTGACGGTAATTCCCATTCAGCACACGGGAGACGGTGCTCGGCGAGACCCCGGCCAGCGCTGCCACATCCTTGATGGTCACATTCCCGTCCATGGCAAATCGTTCTCCGAAATCGTTACCCCATTCTAGGTAGTCATCGGATCATCGTCAAGATCCCGAGTTGCCTCAGTGAAAGTGTT
>DLNB01000026.1 GCA_002479455.1 Acetothermia bacterium UBA7521 | reverse complement strand
GTCAGAATGGGGATGAGGGAGAGGTTGCCCCCCTCCCCGCGCAGGCCGAGGCTGAACCAGAGCCCGCCCCGCGGAGACACCCACCGCCGCCCTCCCTGCCCCCGCCCTTCCGTCTGTGATTCCGCCAGCACCAACACGCGATCGCACGCGTCGAGCTTCCGCCGGGCGATGTCGTTCGTCGAGCCCGCCTCCGAGAGGAGGACGACCTCATCGAACGCTCCCTCGGGCAAGCCCTCGCGGATGGATGCCCAGTCCCAGGATGCGTGTTCCTCCCAAAGGTCTAGCGTTGGGACCACTCTTCCCCCTAGGAACGCGATTCTACCCGGCGAAGCGAGTTGATGGTGCAGCATGGTGGAGCGGACTGGTCCCAGTGGACGTTGTTCCGTCTTCCCCCTCCCGCGAGGGGAGATGATACCCCGACATCGCGCTTGGTGCCGGGAATGGACATTGGATCACAAGCTCCTGCGCCCTGTGGCGTTGGCTCGCTGGACTGAGAAAGCCTCTCCCGCTTCCCGAGTTCCTCCGTGATATGCTTCCCAGGCCGGCTTCTCGACGTGTGTTCGTTGTGAACAGTGAGCTGGCGCTGGGGTGCCTGCCCGATAGCTCGGTGGCGAAGATCGCGCCGATGGGGTTCTCCTTCAGCTTCTAGGCCACAGAGTCAGCAGCAGCGCCGCGAGCGCCGCGGCCGACCAGAGCGACGGTCGCGACGCCGGAGCGGGTGTGCGGACGAGTTCGTAGCCGACCAGGCCGTGCTCGGTCAGCCGGGCGACGCCCACTGCTTGGCCGCGATGGCCGGCCTGGACGATCGGCACGTCGCCCACCCACACCGGCTCCTCGAGAAAGCGGTGGTTGTGGCCGAGGACGAGCAGGTCGCACTCGGGCAGGGCGGCGGCGAGGGCTTGGGCGCGGGGGAAGTCCATGTGCCCGAGGACGATGAACGCGTCGTGAGGCGGTGCCTCCGCGAGGGCAGTCCGCACGCTCTCCAGCGGATCGAGGAGCGTCCACCCCGGCCAGACGAGGGCGAGGTCCCACAGAACCCCCAGGAGGAGGATCCGCACCCCGCGCACCTCCACGAGGACCCATCTTTGGGTGGGGACATCACTGAGGAGGTTCGTGGCCAACACGGGAAACGGGGCCGCGGAGATGAGATCGGCCAACAGGCGGGGCCCGAGGTACGTCTCGTGGTTCCCGAGGACCATCGCGTCATAGCCGAGGTCGGTCATCGTCTTCAGGGTCGCCCACGCTTCGGCGGCTCCGGTGAGCCGATGGGTGTCCTCCCACGTGTCGCCGGCATCGAGGACCAGGTCGGCCGGGGAGAGATATGGGGCAAGGGCCGCGAGCTGGGTCGAGTAGGCGTGGACGTCGTTTGTGAACGCGATCGTGATCTCCCACGCCCCGGCGGTGGCCGAGAACAACAGGACTAGAAGTAGAGCCCGCACCATAGGGTCAGTCCTCCGTGGCGGATCAGGGCCGCCGCCCACAGCCGGGTCCATCGGAAGCGGAGCCCGCACGCGTTCTCGTGTCCCAACGATCCAAACAGCGCGAGATGCGAAGATGCCATGACCTCCCACGCGAGCTGGAGGTCGGCGAGGCCGCGGACGAGGGCCAGCCATGCCGGGCCGATCGCGCGGCCGAGGGCGATCCGCGGCGGGGGGAGATCGAGCCAGGCGAACCACGGCCCGGTGAGGATGCGGAGGCGCCCCCCTACCGTGGGCTCGCCGGCTCCGATGAACAGCTGCAGGGGCTCCAGGGAGAGGAGGAGCCACGGCTGGGGGCCGAGGCCGACAGTCCCGCCTCCGGCCATCGCCACCGGCACAGTCCCCAGTGCCCACAGAAACGCGGCCAGTTCCACGAGCTGATCTTAGCGGAGGAGGGTCGGTGGAACCCGCCGCCGGGTCGCCCGACAATGAGGCGATGCTCGACAAGGTCCGGGAAGCGATCCAGAGGCACGGGCTCCTTGGTTCAGGGGAACGCGTCCTCGTCGCCGTGTCCGGGGGAGCGGACTCGATGGCCCTCCTCCACGCGGTGCACCGGCTGCGGGGCGAGTTCGAGGTATCCTTGGTCGCGGCTCACCTCGACCATGGGATTCGGCCCGACACCGCGGAGGATCTGGCGGTGGTGCGGGCGGCCAGCGAAGGCCTCGGCATCCCGCTCGTGTTCGACCGGGTGGACGTTCCCGCTTGGGCCCGCGCGAAGCGGCTCAACCTGGAGGAGGCGGCGCGGATGGCCCGCCGGGGGTTCCTTGAGAGGGCAGCCCGGGAGGCGGAGGCAGTGCGGATCGCCCTCGGCCACACCCGATCCGACGTGGCGGAGACCGTGCTTCTGCACCTGCTCCGGGGAGCCGGCCCCCGTGGGCTACGCGGGATCCTCCCCGCAACGCCGCCCTACGTGCGGCCCCTGATCCTCGTCTCCCGCGCGGAAGCGCGAGGGTTCTGTCAGGCCGAACGGATCCCGTTCCGCGATGACCCGACGAACGACGATCGGCGGCTTCTGCGGAACGCGATCCGGTTGGAGGTCCTCCCGATCCTCTCCCGGTTCAACCCCCAGATCGAAGAGGCCCTCGCCCGCGCTGCCCACCTGTGCGCCGATGCCGAAGAAGCTCTGGGTTGGACTGCGGATCTCGCTCTGGCCGAGGTCTCCCGAGCCGCGGACCTCGACCTCGATCTCCTGTGTGCGTCTCCACGGAGCGTCCAGGCCCTCGTCGTGCGCCGGGCGGCCGAGGCTACCGGGGTTGCGCTGGAGGAACGCCACGTTGGTCAGGTCCTGGATGCGCTGGCCACGGGCCGAGGCGAAGTGCACCTGCCCGGCGGGGCCGCCGCCCGAATCGGGAGCGGGGTCCTCTCCTTCGTCCGGGCCTCAAGCTCGCCCGTTCTCGACCGGGCGTGGGAGCTGCCCCTGGACGGTGAGGGGACGATCGCGGAGCTGGGCTGGGCGTTTCGCGTGTCCCTGCTCCCCCGACCGGAGCGCTTGGTTCCCCCGAACCCGCTGGTTGCCTACTTCGATCCCCGCCGGATCGCCTCGCCGCTCGTCGTGCGCGTACCGCGGGAGGGAGACCGCCTGCGGCCGCTCGGGATGGAGGGGACGAAGCGGGTCCGCGACCTCCTCATGGAGGCCAGCATTCCGCGTTGGGAACGGGCGCGGTGGCCCCTCCTCTGCGACGGGCGGGGGATCGCGTGGGTGGTGGGGGTGCGGATGAGCGGCGATCATCGGGTCATGCCCGACGCAACGGACGTGCTGACAGTAGAGGCGCGGCGACTGTGATCACCGTTCTCGTGTTCGTGGGGACGATCCTGTTCCTCATCGGCGTCCACGAGGGCGGCCATTTCCTGGCGGGCAAACTCCTGGGGATCGCTGTCGAGGAGTTCGCCCTCGGGTTTGGTCCCACCGTCTGGACACGGCGCCGCGGCGAAACGCGGTACAGTCTGCGCATCTTCCCCCTCGGCGGGTTCGTGCGCCTCGCTGGGGAGGCAGAAGGGACCACCGACGTCCCGTTCGAGCGCACCTACTACGGCCAACCGGCGTGGAAGCGGTTCGTCCTCTCCCTGTGTGGGCCGGTGGCCAACGTCATCCTCGCCGTGGCCGTGGTTCTGGGGGCGATCCTCGGGATCGGCCTCCCCCGGCCCCAGGTGGCGGGGCTCGTGCCGGGACGGCCCGCCGCGGAGGTGCTCGAGGTGGGCGACGTGATCCTCACCATCGGCGGGCGCTCCGCGTGGGCCACCGAGGACGTGGGGGCAGCGATCCGCGCGCTCGCCCCCGAGCCCGTGACCTTCGGGATCCGCCGCGGTGAAGAGAGGATCGAGGTATCCGTGACCCCAGTGTTCTCCGACGAGGAGGGCCGGTACCTCGTCGGGGGGTACTTCCTCCCCCAGATGATCCTCGCCCAGATCGAGGAGGTGACCGCCGGCGGCTCCTGGTTGCGTGCGGGGTTCCTCCCCGGCGACCGGGTCGTTTCCCTGTGCGGCGACGACGTCCGGTCGTTCTTCGACCTCTACGCGCGGTGGGAGGTAGGGTGCCACGAGGCCGTGGTGGAGCGGGGAGGAGAGCGCTTGGTTCTGCCCTTGCCGGACTCCGCCGAGCGGTTATTCGGCGATGCCTCGTTCCGAACGCTTCCGCCGATCTACGAGCAACCGCCGATCGGTGAAGGCGTCACCCTCTCCTTCAAGGAGATCGGGGGGGCGATGGCGGGGTTCGTCTCCGCGATCCGCGGGCTTATCACCCGCTCCATCCCTGCCGGAGAGGCGGTCACCGGCCCGGTGGGGATCGCGACCGTCCTCGGTCAGGGCGTGCGGGCGGGGCCTCTGGTGCTTCTGCTGCTCGTGGCCCTGATCAGTTTGAACCTCGCCCTGTTCAACCTGATCCCCTTCCCGGCCCTCGACGGGGCGCGGATGGCGTTCGCGCTCTACGAGATGGTCACCCGGCGCAAGGTCTCGCCGCGGGTGGAGATGGCGGTCCACGCGGCGGGGTTCGCCATCCTGTTCGGCCTGCTGATCCTGATTACGTTCCAGGACCTCCGCCGCCTGTTCGGGTGAGGAAGAGGCTTCAGGACGGGGGATGCCGTTGCACGGGTGACCCCGTTCTGTGCTGGTGACGGGGATGGTGAAGATACGTCTGGGGGGGTCCCAGAAGCGATGGTCTGCCCCCGATCTCGCATTTTGCTCTCATCCCTGGCACCCCAGTCTTCGGAGAATCGGTCGAGAGACTGGCCGGGCTAGGGTTGTTGCTCGCCAGCAGGAGCGAAAAGGGCTGCTTCCAACTCCTCTTTGGTCGGGACACTCCCACGTGTCAGCATCGCAAGGAGAGTCCGACGGGCAAGGTTCATCGACTCAGTAGAAGCCTCAGCAGACTCCAGCTTGGTTCCATGAGCTACAGAAGACCTTGCACTATACAGCTTCATGATCTTGCGGTGTAGGGATAGGCGTTCCTTTCCAGGCGGCTCAAGGTACGACGCAATGTTTGCAACGAGTCGAAAGCGGAGCTCGCTGCCAGGCGAGAACAGTCGTTCCAGGGCTCCCCAGACAGCGATCATGGCTGCTGTTGGGCTCGGCATACCGCCCATTCCGTCGAAGGCCTGCACTGCATCGTTGAACGCCGCGCTGGTGCCCATCAGCAGCCCCCCGGGGAGCCAGGTGTCGCGCAGCCAAACGAGGTCCTCATCCGCAAGCCGCTTGATCGGGTCCGCATGTAGCTGTCTGCGGGGAAGCACCTCGATTGGGAGCATCTGCACGTCCTTCCAGCTCTGCGGCATGTCCCTGAAACGCCTATCCGCGAGAACAGGCACATGTACTTCAGCAGCACCTCGCAGCCTTAGCAGGGCTCCGATCCACCACACTGTGTTAAGTCGATCGAAGAAGCTCGGAAGTTCGAATTCCTGCGGGACAAAGAGCTCCAAATGGATGTCGACAGCCAAACCACCGCTAACAGCACTCCACGGCGCCGGATGCGGCTGACCACGCATAGCAGGCGCGAAGGCCATTAGAAACGGCGCCATGAAGTGAGCATATGTCTGCCGGAGCATAAGTCCGTGGCCCAGCGCAAATTCCTTTGGGTCCATCTCGGCGCCAGCAATGCCAGCATAAATGGGATCTGTGACGGGATTCACTGTCGAATCTTACGATAGGCGGCTCGCAGGTGCGAAAACCAGCGTGGCAACGCCCGTGTGCGGGCTTAGTCTCATCGCTCCTACTCTATCCTTCGATCTGTGATCAGATGTTGCCGTCCGTGTTCTTGCGTGCCACGCCACAACTACCAAGCTGCCGGAACAAACTCACTAAGCGTAGACAATTCGGTCCTCAGCTTTTCTGCCTCGTCGAGCGGCCCTGAAAGCGAGGGTTTGACCCAGAGGAGACGCTCCGGATGAGGGCGACGGCCCACGCCCCGATCCCCTCGCCCCGCCCGAGGGCACCCATCCCCTCTGGTGTGGTCGCCTTGACCGACACCGCGGAGATCTCGCCCCCGAGCGCGGCGGCGATCCGCTCTCGCATCAGCGGGACGTGAGGGGCGATCATCGGCCGCTCCGCCACGACTACTGCATCCACCTGGTGGGGGGCGTACCCCGCACCGGCGAGCAGGAGCACAGTGCGGCGGAGGAGTTCGAGGGAGGAGATCCCCTCGTAGGCGGGATCATCGGTCGGGAAGTGCTGCCCGATGTCGCCCAGGGCCGCAGCCCCGAGCAGGGCGTCGCAGATCGCGTGGAGGAGCACGTCGGCGTCGGAATGGCCGGCGAGGCCGCGGTCGTAGGGGATCTCCACCCCGCCGAGCACGAGCGTGCGCTCGGGATCGAACCGGTGGAAGTCAATCCCCAAGCCAATCCGGACGGTCACTTCGCTCTCACTCATCGCACGCCTCAACCGTACCCGAAATCGTACTTCCTTACCGCTGAGAGCGCGGAGGCCGCAGAGAGACCCGGGAAGTACGGACTGGGTTGAACCCTATCCCTGGGTTTCCTCGGCGTTCTCTCCGTGCTCGGCGGTGAGCGAGCGGCCCATGCGCAGGGTCTCCTCGATGGTCGCCTTGGCAAGAGAGGGCGCGAACCCGCGCCGGAGAAGGAACGCTGCGGCACGGTTGCGGGCGACCTCGGGATCCAGTCGTCCCCAGGACGGAAGGCGCGCCATTAGCGCCTGGCGGGCGAGGTCCTCCTCGGACAGCTCGGGCAGGGCGGCTTGGGCCGCGCGCTCGGCAAGGGCGTCGTCCACCCCGCGGTCCCGCAACTCCCTCGCAAGGAGCTTCCGCGAGCACGGGCGAGACAGGAGCCGGTCGTCGGCGTAGAGACGGGCAAACAAGGCGTCGTCCACAACGCCCACGGCTTGTGCGCAGTCTAGTGCTCCGCGCGCGACGTCCGGGGGGAACCCCTTCTCGGCGAGGCGCCGCTCCACCTCCGCCACGGTGCGCGGGCGGTGCGCTACGAGGCGCTCAACGTAGGCCTTGGCAGTCTTCTCATCCCTCGGCTTCACGGGGCTGCGGCTCGATGAGGCCCGCCTTCTCCCGCACATCGTGGACGATCTGGTCGGTGATCTCCGGGTTGTCGTGTAGGAACTGGGCGGCCTGCGAAAGGCCCTGACCGAGCCGGCTGTCTCCGTACGAGTACCAGGATCCGGAGCGCTTGATCACGTCGAAATCGACGCCGCAGTTGATCGCGTCTCGCTCGCGGACGATTCCCTGGCCGTAGATCACGTCGAATGTCGCCTCGCGGAACGGGGCGGCGACCTTGTTCTTCACTACCCGCACGTGGGCCTTCATCCCCACCCGGTCGTCGCCCTCGGCGATCTTCCCCTCGGCCCAGATGTTCATCCGCAACGATGCGTAGAACTTGAGCGCCCGGCCGCCAGAGGTGGTCGTCCCCGGCCCCCATGGACCGGACTGGATCGTGGACCGGATCTGGTTCACGAAGATGGCGACGGTCTTGGACTGGGAGATCGCCGCCGCCAGCTTCCGCATCGCCTGACTCATCAGCCGGGCCTGGAGGCCGACCTGGGCATCGCCCATCTGCCCCTGAAGCTCGGCCTCGGGGACGAGCGCGGCGACCGAGTCCACGGTGATGATGTCCACCGCGCCGGAGCGCACGAGCTGTTCCATGATCTCCAGGGCCTGTTCGCCCGAATTGGGCTGGGCGAGAAGGAGGTGGTCGAGGTCGACCCCGATCGCCCGGGTGTACTTGGGGTCGAGGGCGTGCTCGGCATCGATGAACGCGGCGGTGCCGCCCAGCTTCTGGGCCTCGGCGACGATGTGCAGGGCGAGCGTGGTCTTCCCCGACGCCTCGGCCCCGAAGATCTCGATCATCCGGCCGCGGGGCACTCCACCCACTCCAAGGGCGACGTCGAGGGCCAGGGACCCGGTGGGGATCACATCCATACCGGTTGCGACGGGCTTTTCCCCCAGCCACATGATCGCGCCCTCGCCGTAGGACTTCTGAATCTGCTTCAAGACGTTGTCGAGCACTTCTCGTTTGCCCATAGACCGCCTCCGTGGGTATCGTAATGAGCATTACCTTCCTCGGCAAGGTGGGGGGGGGGGAGAGCGGAGGGATAATTGAGGAGACAAGCTGGTGAGGCGAAGGTCGCTCTGGTCACGGGGGCGTCGTCGGGAATTGGGCGAGCGTGCGCCGATCTCCTCGCCCGGCATGGGTTCACCGTGTACGGGGCGAGTCGGTGCATGGCTGAGGGCCCAACCGAAGGCGGGTGGACCTCGCTCCCGATGGATGTCCGGGACGAGGCTGCCGTGGCGAGGGGCGTTAAACGAATCCTCGCCGAGGCGGGAAGGCTCGATGCGGTGGTCAACAGCGCCGGGTTCGGCATCGCCGGCGCGGTCGAGGACACGTCGGTTGACGAGGCGTTGGACCTCTTCCAGACCAACTTCTTCGGCGCCCTCCGCGTGTGCCGAGCTGTGCTGCCGTACATGCGCGCTCAGGGGGCGGGGACGGTCGTCAACGTGTCCTCGATCGGCGGGCGGATCGCGCTTCCGTTTCAGGGGCTGTACAGCGCGTCGAAGTTCGCCCTGGAAGGGCTCACCGAGGCCATCCGGATGGAGGTAAGGCCCCTTGGGATCCGGGTCGTGCTTGTTGAGCCGGGTGACACGCGCACCCCGTTCACCGCGCACCGGCGCCGGACGAAAGGAGCGACCGACGCCTACCGGGAGCGGTTCGAGCGGGCCCTTGCGCAGGCGGAGAAGGACGAGCGGGCGGGAACCGACCCCGCGGTTGTAGCCCGGCTCATCGTGAGGGTCGTCCGCCACCCGAATCCCCGGCTTCGCTACACGGTGGGGAACCCGTTCCAGCGGTTGGCAGTCCATGCCCGCGCCGTCCTCCCGGGGCGGTTGTTCGAATGGGGTATCATGCGCTACTACCGCGTGATCTAGCTGAGGGAGTCTGGAGGAGAACAACTCGCATGGACCTGTTTGAGAAGTGTCGGCGGTTCCTCGACGACCCCGCCTACGCTGAGCGGATCGGGTACCCGACCAACCCGCGCACGGCGCAGGCGCAGGGGCTGTACCCATATTTCATCCCCCTCGACGAATCCGAGGGGGCCACTGTCGTTGTCGGTGGGCGGCGCCTGATCATGATCGGCTCCAACAACTACCTCGGGCTGACCACCGATCCCCGGGTGCGCCAGGCCGCGGCCGACGCTGTGCAGCGGTACGGAACAAGCTGCACAGGGTCCCGGTTCCTCAACGGAACGCTTGCGCTGCACCTGGAACTGGAGGAGCGGCTGGCGCGGTACGTGGGCAAGAAGAAGGCGCTCGTGTTCGCCACGGGCTACCAGGCGAACCTCGGCGCGATCTCGGCTCTCCTCGGTCGGAATGACGTCGTGATCTGTGACAAGGAAGACCACGCCAGCATCTTCGACGGGTGCCGCCTGTCGCTCGGGGAGATGCGCCGGTTCAAGCACAACGACGTGGGAGACCTGGATCGGGTCCTCTCCGCCTGTTCTCCAACTGTGGGGCGGTTGGTGGTTGTGGATGGCGTGTTCAGCATGAGCGGGGACATCGCCCCCCTCGGGGAGATCGCGGAGTGCTGCCGCAGCCACGGAGCGCGGCTGATGGTGGATGACGCTCACGGGATCGGCGTCACCGGCGGCGGTCGTGGCACAGCGGCCCACCACGGGGTCACCGAAGCGGTGGACCTGATCATGGGGACGTTTAGCAAGTCGCTCGCGTCCGTCGGGGGGTTCATCGCCGGGGATGAGGCGTCGATTCACTGGATCCAGCACCGGGCGCGGTCGCTCATTTTCAGCGCCAGCCTTCCCGCGGCGAGCGCGGCGGCAGCTCTCGCGGCGCTGGGGATCCTGGAGGCTGAGCCGGAGCGGGTGACGCGCGTCAACGCGCTCGGCGATCGGATGCGGCGTTCACTCCGCGAACTGGGGTTCGACACCGCCGCGAGCGAGACGCCGATCGTCCCGATCGTGGTCGGCGGGGGAATGGAGACGCTCCTTCTGTGGAAGGCGCTGTTCGAGGCCGGTGTGTACACAAACGCCGCCCTTCCCCCGGCGGTCCCGGACGGGAGATGCCTCCTCCGCACGAGCTACATGGCCACCCACACCGATGAACATCTCGACGAGGTGATCCGCGCTTTTGGATCGCTCCGCGCTGTGCAGGGGGAGTTGTGAGAGAGGCGCTCCGCGGTGGGCACCGCTGGAGATCGGTGCCGAAGCGGGGCCGGGAGGGGCAGTGTTCTGTACGGGAACAGATCGTCTCATCTCTTGATCGCCTCCAGACCGTGTCTATAATCTCTTCCTTCAAGCGCGTTCCCGGCGCGCGCTACGCTGAACAGAAGGTGGTGGCATGAGCGGAGAGAACCCTTATAGAGAGCGCCCTTGGGTGCGTCACTATGCGGAGGGCGTTCCCGAGAAGGTGGAAGCGCCCGCCGAGCCCGTGTGGAGTCTGCTCGATCGAGCTGCCCAGGCGTTCCCGCGCCGGGCCGCGCTGCACTACTACGGGACGAACCTCTCGTACCGCGAACTCCGTGAACAGGCCGATGCATTCGCGGCAGGCCTGGGCGCGGCGGGGGTGCGGAAGGGCGATCGTGTGGCGTTGTACCTCGTCAACAGCCCGCAGTTCGTGATCGCGTACTTCGGAATCCTCAAGGCTGGGGCGACGGTCGTGCCGGTCAGCCCGGTGTACTCCAGCTCGGAACTCGCGTTCCAGATCAAGGACAGCGGGGCGAGCTACATCGTGTGCCAGGACCTCCTCTACGGCAACCTCGAGCGTGCCGAGCTTGATCTCAAGGGGATAATCGTGACAGGGGCCCACGAGTACCTCCCGGCGCTGAAGGGGGTGTTCGCGAAGAAGGCGCCTCTCCCGGAGGGCCAGAACGTCCATCCGTTTCCGAAGATCCTCCGCGCCGGAGCTGCGGGTTCGTCGGCGGACGTCAACCCCGAGGCCGACCTCGCGGTGCTCCCGTACACAGGGGGGACCTCGGCCCAGCCCAAAGGCGTCCGGCTCACCCATGCCAACCTTGTGTCCTGTTCCGCCCAGCTGCGGGCGTTCTTCCCGAACCTGACGGAAGGGGCGGAGGTGGTGGCTGCGGCGCTCCCTCTGTACCACATCTACGGCCAGGTGGGGGTCCTCCTGATGGGGATCACCCTCGGGTCGACCCTCGTTATGTTCACCTCGCTCGATCTGGGGCAGATCCTGTCCACGATGGATCGTCAGGGCGTGACCGTGTTCTACGGAGTGCCGGCGTTGTACGAGGTCCTGCGCAGCCACGCCAAGACGGCGTGGGTCAACTGGAAGAAGATGAAGCTCGTCGTGAGCGGTGCCGACTCGCTTCCGGAGACGACGGCGAGCGGTTGGGAGGAGCGCACGGGGAAGGCGATCCTCGAGGGGTTCGGGATGACCGAGACCTCGGGGGTGAGCCACGTCAACCCGGCGAACCGCATCAAACGCGGCGCGTTTGGGGTCCCGCTCCCGAACGTGGACGCTGCCGTGGTGGATCCGGAATCGGGGGAATTGCTTCCTGTTGGCGAAGTGGGAGAGCTCCTCCTCTCGGGCCCCAACATCACCGCCGGTTACTGGAAGCGCGACGAGGACAACAGGCGGGCGTTCACCCAGGTAGACGGGAAACGTTGGTTGAGGACAGGCGACCTCGTGCGGATGGACGACGAGGGCTACTTCCACTACTACGCCCGGACGAAGGACCTCATCAAGTACCGTGGGTTCTCGGTGTTCCTGCGGGAGATTGAGGAGGTTCTCACCGCCCACCCGATGGTCAAGGCGGCGGGGGTGGTCGGCGTGAAGGACCCCAAGGTCGGCGAGTACCCGATGGCGTACGTTGTCCTGAAGCCCGAGGCGCGGGGGCGGGTGACGGAGGCGGATATCCGCGACTACCTTAAGGAGAAGCTCGCCCCGTACAAGGTTCCGAAGGTGGTCGAGTTCCGGTCGGAGCTTCCCAAGACCGACGTGGGGAAGGTGTCCCGCCGCGACCTGCGCGAGGAGCTGGAGGGGCTGTGAGGGAGCACTTTTTCGCCGTCTCGGAGCTCTCCAAGCGGTTCGGCGGGCTGGAGGCGGTTCGGCGGGCGAGCTTCTCGGTGGACCCCCAGGAGATCGTGGGGTTGATCGGCCCCAACGGGGCGGGGAAGACGACGCTCGTGCGGATGATCATGGGGCTCCTGCGCCCGGACGGTGGGAAGGTCCTGTGGAAGGGGCAGGACATCACCCGCCATCCGACGTGGAAGCGGGTCGTCCACGGGATCACGGGGACGTTCCAGAACAGCCGGCCGATGAAGCGGCTTCCGCTCATCGCCAACGTTATGGTCGGCCTCCACAATCCACGGGTGCGGGGCCAGGGGGAGTGGGTGAAGACGGTCGAGGCCCGGGCGCTGGACGCGCTCGAGTTCGTGGGGATCTCCGACCTGGCGATGTCCCCGGCGGGGGCGGTGTCTCAGGGCGACCTGAAGCGGCTCGAGATCGCGCGGGCCATCGCCACCGAGCCCGAGCTCCTCGTCCTCGACGAGCCGTTCGCCGGCCTCACCCAGGCCGAGACGCGGTTGCTGGCGAACTCGGTGCACCGCCTGCGGAAGGGAGGGCGATTCGGCCGACTCCACAGCGAGGGGTGCGCGATGATCATCGTCGAGCACAAGCTGTCCGAGCTGATGCGGATCGCCGACCGGATCGTGGTCATGCACTTCGGCGAGGTTCTCGCTGACGGGCACCCGGAGCGGGTGGTGCAGGACCCACGGGTGGTCGAGGCTTACCTCGGCAAGGTCGGGGCACACGTTCCGGAGGTGTTCTAGTGCTTCAATCCATCCAGGCCCACGAGCTGTCCGTGTCGTACGGAACCGCGCTCATCCTCCACGACGTGGGGCTGGAGGTGCGCGAGGGGGAGCTGGTGAGCGTGGTCGGCCCCAACGGGGCGGGGAAGACGACCCTTCTCCGGGCGCTCGCCGGGCTGGTGCGGTGGGAGCAGCGGGCGTTCCGGCACGAGGACGTGCGGATGGGAGGGCGGGTGTGGTTCCGCGAGGAACGCATCGACCACCTCCCGCCTCACGAGATCGCGTCCCGCGGGCTGATCCTGTGCCCGGAGCGACGGCGGCCGTTCCGGGAGATGACGGTGCGGGAGAACCTCGTTGCCGGCGCGTATCTCGTGCGCAGCCGCCGTGAGGCGGCCGCGCGGCTGGCGGAGGTCCAGCGCCTGTTCCCGATCCTGTGGGACCGGGCCCGGCAGCGGGCGGGCACGCTCTCCGGCGGGGAACAGCAGATGCTGGCGATCGGCCGCGCCCTCATGAGCGGGCCGAAGCTTCTGCTCATCGACGAGCCCTCCACCGGTTTGGCGCCGCTCGTGAAGGAGCCCCTGTTCGAGCGGATCCGCGAGGTGAAGGAGCTGGGGATCGCCGTGCTCCTCGTTGAACAAGATGCGGCGATCTCCCTGTCCATGGCCGATTGGGGGTATGTCCTCTCCCAAGGGCGCGTCGTGGCGGAGGGCCCGCCGGAAAACCTTCTTGTGGACGAGGTCGTGCGCCGCTCGTACCTCGGGCTCTAGTACTACTCCGTTACGTTGTTCCGAGAGCAATCCTCCGCCCGCACAGGGGG
>DLNB01000065.1:26152-27005 GCA_002479455.1 Acetothermia bacterium UBA7521 | reverse complement strand
GCAGCGCTGGGGACGCTCATCGGGGCGGGGGGCGGGTTCGTGTTGGTCCCGATCCTCCTGCTTCTCTATCCCCACGAAAGCGCGCTGACCATCAGCAGCATCTCGTTGGCCGTCGTGCTGTTCAACGCCACGTCGGGCTCCTGGGCCTATGCCCGGATGGGGCGCGTGGACTACAAGTCGGGCCTCGCGTTCGCGGCGGCCACGGTGCCGGGGGCGATTGCCGGCGCGCTGACCGTGGACCACATCCCGCGCCTGGCGTTCAACGCAATCTTTGGGGTGCTGATGACCCTCTTGGCGGGCTACCTGTTCTCCCGGCGCAAGGAGAGGACGCACCTCCGCCGTTCGCCGCGGGCGCACCTCACCGTGCGAACGGTGGTGGAGAAGGGTGGAGCGACGTACACCTATGCCTACAACCGGCGCCTGGGCGTGGGTTTGAGCGTGGTCGTTGGATACGTGTCGAGCCTTCTCGGGATCGGCGGGGGCATCATCCACGTGCCGGCGCTCGTTCGTCTGCTCAACTTTCCCGTGCACATCGCCACGTCGACGTCGCAGTTCATCCTGGCGATCATGGCCTTCGCCGGGACCGTAGCGCACATCGCCACCGGCAGTTTCTCTCCGGAATCCGCTTACAAGATTCTCGCTCTCGGGATGGGCGCCGTGCTCGGGGCGCAGGGCGGGGCGCAGCTTTCCCGGCGCATCCGCGGGGTATGGCTCCTGCGCGGCCTGGCCGTTGCCCTGGCGTTGGTGGGAATCCGCATTCTCACAATGGCGTTTATCCCGTAGCGGCCCGTTCGGGGATGGCCCGCAGTACCTTCATCCACGCAGCGGACGCAGAGAGGTGTTCGTAGCGTCG
>DLNB01000065.1:0-26045 GCA_002479455.1 Acetothermia bacterium UBA7521 | reverse complement strand
TTCGTAGCGTCGGGCTTCATGCCCGACGACAGTTTAGGTCGACGTTTCGCCGGTTCTCGGTGAGACAGCTCGGGCCAGGCTGTCTCATAAAGGCTACGACGCTACGCAGGCACGTGAACGACCGTCGGACACAGGGTCCGACGCTACGGAACCGCTGTTGCAGACGGACTATGGCGCCACGCCATCTTCACAGTCAATGACTGGACGAACTCCCAGGGAGGAGACACGGCAAGAGACACGGGCCCGAGGGAGATAGGTTATCCCCTCGGGCCCGGGGTTTCTGGCGATCTACCGTGGCGGTGCTACTTCGTGCACGGATGGGTCTTCTCCGAACCGTGGCACTTCTTGATCTGCTCGGGCGTGCACTCACTCGGCTTGCCCTTGAGGTTCTCCGGCTTCTGGCAACCCTTTTTCTCGGTCATCGTTCACCTCCTCTGCGCGTCATCTCGCAGTCCGCGTTCGCGGGCGTGTGCTCATCTCCAATGCTGAGTAGGCCGACCACGGCGTGCTGCCAACGATCCACCGTGTCGGGATCGATCGTGTAGTGGACGAAGTGACCGCGCCGCTCGGCGATCACGAGCTCCGCATCGCGCAACACGCGCAGATGCTGGGATACGGCGGCGTCGGTGATCCCCAGCGCCCGGGCCAACGCGCCCACGCACATCGAGCGCCTCTGGAGGAGGGCGAGCATCCGCACCCGCGTCTCCACGGATAGGGCACGGCACAGGCGCGCCACGTCCTCCGGGGCACTGGGGGCCGTCTTTTGTTTAAGCATTCGCGCAAGTACTTTAGCTTCACCTGGGAAGGAGGTCAAGCCCCAAGCGCTGGCGCCCCGGCTTGCCGCGTCTCGCGTGTCAACCTAGAATGGTTCTCGCACGATGCCCCCCGCAGCGCAACGGCCGCGAGACGCGAGCGAACGGATGACGCCCCTGGCGTGATCTACGCCATCGTCGCCTCGTTCCTGTTCGGGTTGAGCACGCCTCTCTCCAAGCTCCTTCTTGGCGATGTCGATCCGATCATGCTTGCCGGCCTCCTCTACCTCGGAGCTGGGGTGACCCAAGGGCTCGCACTGACCCTCTCGGCATCCAGTAGGAGGCGCGAGGCACGGCTGGAGCGCGCGGACATGCCGTGGCTTGTAGGGGCGATCCTCGCCGGAGGGGTTGTGGGCCCAATCTTGCTCTTGTTTGGGTTGCGGCAGACGCCAGCCGCGACCGCGTCGCTCCTCTTGAACTTCGAGGTCGTCGCCACGGGCCTTGTGGCCGCCCTCTTCTTCGGCGAGGCCACGGGTCGGCGGACCTGGGTGGCGATCGCCCTCGTGACCGCCGGAGGAATCCTCCTCGCCCTCGACCCCACCCAGGCGTGGGGGATCTCACTCGGCGCCGCTCTCATCCTGGCCGCGTGTGTGGCGTGGGGACTGGACAACAACTTCACGGGCCGCATCTCACTCAAGGATCCAAGGAAGATCGTCTTCCTCAAAGGGACTGCGGCGGGAGCGATCTCGGTCCTCCTTGGCCTGACGTTGGGACGACCGCTGCCGGCGTGGTGGACAGCGCTCCTGGCTCTGGCGCTCGGCGCGGTGAGCTACGGGCTGAGCATCGTGTTCTTCGTTCGCTCGCTGCGCGCGATCGGCGCGGCGCGCACCGGCGCGGTGTTCGGCACGGCCCCGTTCGTGGGCGCCGCCCTCTCCCTGCTCATCTACCGAGGGACCCCTGCAGTCCTGTTCTACGCGGCCCTGCCGCTCATGGTCCTAGCGGTGGCGGTGCTGGGGAGGGAGAAGCACGCTCACGAACATACCCACGAGAACCTATTCCACTCCCACCGCCACCGGCACGACGACGGCCACCACGCCCACGATCATCCGGGCATGGACAGCGCTGAACTCCTCCACGCGCACAACCACGAGCATCTGCCCCTGTCCCACAGCCATCCGCATCGTCCCGACCCTCACCATCGGCACGTCCACCGCTAGGTGAGAGTCAGTTCTACCGGAGAGTAGAACGTAGCGGCGGGCTTCATGCCCGACGGGAGTTCGGTTGGGTGGTTCGTCGGTTGTCGGTGAGGCAGCGTGGGGTAGGCCGTCGCAGACAAGCTGTGACGCTACGGCGGACATCTTCGCGACGGCATACTCTTCTGCGCCCGGTCCGGCATAATCCGTGGGTCATGCCTGACGTTTTTACGTCCCGCCGAGCATTCGTCCTCAACGGGAGCAGCACCCCGGGCGACATACCAGACCGCATCAGTGCAGGTCTGGCTCGTCATCTCAGCGATCTCGGATGGCACGTGGATCGGATGGACTTCCACGCGGCCAAGATCGGGGCGTGTCGCGTCTGCAACGCGTGTGCGTTCCGGACGCCTGGCGAGTGCGTGGTGCGCGACGACGGCCGCGACATCCCCCGGCTCATGGCACAGTCTGACCTGTTCGCGTTCGTCTCGGGGATTCGCTTCGGGGGGTACCCCGCGGCGGCGAAGCGCGTGTTTGAACGCACGTTGCCCAACGTCCACCCGCTGTTCATGATGTACCGCGGGGAGATGCACCACCGGCTGAGGTATCCCCGCCGCCCGTTCATGCTGTTCGTCGGCTGGCAGCCGTCGGCGGATCCCGAAGCGCGCCTCCTGTACACCCGGCTGACCGAGCGGAACGCGATCAACTTCCAGACCGATCACCGAACGGTGGTGCTGGAGGGGGATCTCACCGCGGCAGCGCTCGACCGTGAACTGATGGCCCTGGCGTGCGAGGTGGGAGAGCGGCCATGAGCAGGACGGTCCTCGTGGTCGCTGCCAGTCACCGCCGTCGCAGCAACTCCGCGGCCATCGGCCGGTACCTGGCCGACGCGTTGGCGAACGCGGGTGTGCCCGTTCGCTTCCTCGACATAGCTGAGAGCGGCGGGTTGCAGGGCGACGTGCGGCGCGCGGTCGAGGAAGTGCCAGAGTGTCAGCATGTTGTGCTCGTGGCGTCGCTCTACCATGACGCGATCAACGCGCTGGCCACCGCCACGCTCGAAGCATGGGCCGACGCCGGAGAGAGGGCGGGCGACCGGCCCCTGTTCTCGGCGATCGTGCACTCCGGCTATCCGGAACCGGTGCACACGGAGGTGGCCCTCGCTATCTGCCGCCGGTTCGCCGATGAGGTGGGTTGGGCGTGGAGAGGTGGGCTCACCGCCGGGGCCACGTCCCCGATCGGAGGGAAGGACCTGCGCGCGGCGGGCCCCATGACGCGGAACCTGTGCCGGGCCCTGGACCTGATGGCCCAGGCGTTCGCCCGAGGCGAGCCGGTCCCGGAGGAGGCGGTGCGGAACGCGGCCCGGGTGGCGATGCCCCGGTGGCTGTACATCGTTGTGGGAAACCGACTCATGCAGCGCCAGGCACGACGGATGGGCACCCCCGACCTCGATCGACGGCCCTACGTTCGAGGAGACGAGGCTTGCGGGAGGCGCCCCTCTGAGGATCGCGCATCGGGCTCTCAGAGGGATTCAAAGAGGGGAGAGACCGGATCGTAGCGGCGGGCTTCATGCCCGACGGAAGTTCGGTTGGGTGGTTCGTCGGTTGTCGGTGAGGCAGCGTGGGGTAGGCCGTCGCAGACAAGCTGCGACGCTACGGCGGACATCTTCGCGCCCGACGCGCTCTCCTGAGCCTCGCCCTGCGTGCGGCAGGTCTGTAGCGCCGAATTCCACCGACATGGTGCAGGGCTTCGACTTCTCTCAAAGAGACAGAAGCGAGGGCGCATCCCTCGCTTCTGCCTTTCGTGGTTGTGGAAGCCTTGCCTAGTGGTTGTGCTCTGGATCAGCGTCCACAGCGCATCTGTCGGACGCCGCGCATGCCGCCGGGGCACGCCGCCCCGCAGAGCTGTTGGCACGCTTGCTCGGTCTGCTGGCACAGCTGGCCATCGGCAGCCATGACGCACGGCTGTGCGCTGGGATTGGCGCACGCCCGACCCGGGTTCCCAAACCGGCCCTGAGCAGCGAGCGCCCCCAGCGCGACCAGGCCGACCAGCACGATCACGAGCCCTGTTCGCTTCCAGTTTCGCATACATCACCTCCCTGGTGCCTGTCCGCAGGCGTAAAGTGAGGTGACCGTATCGGCCATCGGTGGAGAGGGGGTGGAGACGATGCAGGACCGTGGCGGGGAACACCTCATGCCGCAGGCGACGCGGGTTCAGAAGGCCCGTGCAGGGGGAATCGCGTCTGGGTTAGTATCTGTTCGAGGGGGAGAGCCCGTGGAGACCTACGACGACCGGCGGCTGACGGAAGAGAACGTGGGGGAGGTCATCTGCTGCCCCGGCGGGCTGGAACTGGAGGGCAAGGGGTTCCGGGGGGATCTGTCGGCGGTGGTCGCCTGGCGCCGAGAGATGCTGGAGATGGGGATGGAGGGATTCGTCTCCTACCACGACGGCCTGGCGCGGGGGGGCGTCGAGTACATGCCCGCTGAGGTTGCGCCGTTTCCCATCGAGGCCCGCGGGGCGGCGGTCTTGATGTGCTACCACTGGGTGCCCGTCGTCCGAGACGATGAGGCCGATCACCTCGCCCAAGAGAAGCGCCTGGTCTGCAAGGTGATCGAGGCCGCCGCGGGCCGGTTCTCCGGGCTTGCGACGCTCGGGTGGGACAACCCCGTGCACTTTCCGACTTCCTTTCTCCAGGAGCTGGGGTTCGAGGTTGTGGAGAGGACGGACTACGTCGCGCTGATGTGGCGGCCCTTCACGGCAGGGGTCGCGCGGCCGCGGCTCTCCCCAGAAAACTTCGCGCCGCAAGACCTGTCTTCCCATGGCCTTCTGGCGATCGAGTCCGCGTGGAGCAGCCGCTGCCCGTACAGCCTCCGCCACGCCGCCCTGCTGGAGGAAGCGCTGGCCGGGCTTCCCGAAGAGGCGACGGCGCTGGTTCGTCACCTGCCGCACCGGGTGGACACGCACGAGGAAGCGGTGCGGTGGGCCATCCGCCCCTGGAACTGGGAATGGGCGTTCGCTAACGGCGATAAGATCCCCATTCACCGAATGAAGGTCGGCGAGCTTCGGGATCTTGTCTCGGACAAGCTCGCGCGAGTGCGCCAGGAGGTGAGCGATGGATGACACAAGACGGACTGAGCCAGGTACCCCCATCGGTCCGCGGCTGAAGGTTCTTGTGGATCTCGGCCGGGTAACGTGGTCGGGTGGCAAGCCTCGGGGTGCGAGGAACCCGCCCCGGGTGCATGGGCGAACCGTCGCCAAGGCCCTGGTGGAGGATCGGCGGTGACCGGGAGGCCGGCAGCCTGTAGGGAAGACCTTGGGTCCGCGGACCTGCAGCACGCAGGCCTCCTGCTTGCGCGGCGCGCGCAGGCAAGTCGGCACACGGAGCCCCGCTGTGGACAGCACAAAGCCTGGAGGAGCCTGGTCACCGAGAGGATGCAGGGAGCGGTAGCCCCACATCCTGTCTGCCACAAACGCCAGCAAGACCCTGTGACCGACGAACGTCCGTCGGGCACAAGCCCCGACTCTACGGAGGCCTACGCTCTCCCCTCTGCGGTGGATGTCTGTTCGACCGCGGGGATCCGATCTCCTCCGCGCCTGCCTGCCGCCTGCCTGCTGCAGGCAGGGCAGGCAGGTGGCCGCAAGGCCCCGCGGTCCAACTCCGCGCGGAGTCTTAAGTTCCGGAGTTCGGGATGAACGGATGAACACGACCTACGAGTACCGCGGGCTGATGGCCCTGTACTGGGACCTCCTCCGTGGGGACACGCGGAAATGGCCGGATCGGGCGTTCTTCCGGTGGGTGATCATGAAGAGCGGACAGCCGGTCCTTGACGTCGGCTGCGGCACGGGGCGGCTCATGCTGGAGTACCTCGGTCGGGGGATCGCGATCGAGGGCGTGGATGTCTCGCCGGAGATGCTCGCCCTGTGCCGGAGGAAGGCCGAGGAACGCGGCCTGAACCCCATCCTCTACGAGGGGGCGATGGAGACGCTGAACCTGCCGCAGCGCTACCGGACGATCCTTGTCCCGTCGAGCTCGTTCCAGCTCGTGACGGATCCCGACCTTGCCCGAGAATCCCTGCGCAGGTTCTGGACCCACCTGCAGCCCGGCGGCACGCTGGCCCTGCCGAATCATGGACCTCGACAAGGAGGAGCACACTGGGGAGTGGGTCCTTGCCGCGGAGGCAGCGGACGGGGAAAACGGCGTTCAGGTGAGGCGCTGGGGACGCATGACCTACGATCCGGCTGCGCGGATCGAGAGCACCGAGGACCGCTACGATCTACTGCGGGACGGCGTGATCGTGGAGACCGAGCACCACAGCCGCTCGCCAGCCACGCGGTCGTACACACTGGCGGAGACCATCGCCATGCTCAAGGAGGCGGGGTATACCGCGATCCGTGCCCACTCAAACTTCTCGTCCCGGCCGGCGACGATCGCCGACCGGCTGTTCTGCCTCCTTGCCGAGCGGCCGTGGGTGTGAGCGCTGGCGAGTTCAGCGCCTGCGTGAGAAGCGCCCAGTAGAATGGCGTGCGATGGCGAGGGCTCCGTTCCAGGTGTTGGTCTACCCGTATCGGCGCACGGCTGAAGCCGAGTTCGAGTTCGCCCTGTTCCGACGGGCGGACGGAGAGTGGTGGCAGGGGATCGCCGGTGGAGGGGAAGACGGCGAGACGCCCCTCGACGCCGCGCGCCGCGAGGCAGACGAAGAGGCGCGGTTGCCGCTCGATCTGCCCGTCGTCGAGTTGGACACGGTGCAGTCGGTGCCGGTGACGGAGTTCCGCGACAGCCACCTCTGGGGAGAAGACGTATACGTCATCCCGCAGTACAGCTTCGGCATCCAGGCGCAGGGTGTGGAAATCGTCTTGTCGCGCGAACACACGGAGGTGCGGTGGATGAGCTACGATGAAGCACACCGTCTGCTTCGGTACGACGGCGATCGGACGGCGTTGTGGGAGCTTCTCCAGCGGCTTCGGGGCCACGGACCGCGGGGATGAACCCAGGATACGCGCGACGGGACGAGGCGCTTCTCGGGTAGCCAGGCGTCGGTCCAACGCCACGTCTCTTGCCTGTCCAGGTGAGGACGGAGGATACGCCATGGCCGGACCACGGCTGGCTTCACGGCAGGCGCTCCCACGGCCAGGCCAGGAAGAGCGGGCGTTCCGGCCGTGCTGGCTTGTGGCTTGAGGTTCGATGGGCACACTTGGGGTCGGTTGAGCATCTTCCGCACGCGCGGCGAGGAGGGTTGATGGCGTTCTTCAGTCCGGCGGTGATCATCGCCCTGGTGGGTGGCGTGGTGATTTGCTTTCAGTCGCTCTTTTCCGGGGTCATCGGGGCGCGGGTGGGTGTGCCCGAGAGCGTGTTCATCGTCCACGCAGGGGGATTGCTTCTGTCGGCGGTGATCATGGCCTTCCTCCGGGGCGGGAACCTCGGCGCGTGGACCACGGTTCCCTGGTACACGCTCTCCGCGGGGTTCCTGGGAGTGGTGATCGTCGGCTCGATCAGCTACGCGGTCCCGCGGATTGGGCTGGCGTCAACACTGACCGTGACCATTGCGGCCCAGCTCGCATTGGGGGCGATGCTCGACCACTTCGGCCTCCTCGGCGCGGTCCAGCGGACGCTAGACCTCCCCAGGATGATCGGGCTCTTCGTCCTGGCGCTCGGCACGTGGCTCGTCGTTCGCTGAGGGGGTCGTGGGTGCCGGCGGAGGAGAGGGAGAGTTCAACGCACGTGCGTCGCCGAGAACGTCACGGATACGGAGCGCTTCCTCGGACTCAGCGTAGGCTGCGGAGGATCATCTCTACGGCGCTGTAGGTGAGCACAACGGCGAACAGCCGCCGCAGCCACATCGCGGGGAGCCGGGTGGCGATGAGGGGCCCGATCTGCGAGCCGATGAGCGCCCCCCCGATGAGGGGCAGGGCGAGATTCCAGTGCGTATGGCCGACGAATGTGTGCCGGAGTGTGGCTGTGAGCGCAGTGGGGATCATCACGAACAGGCTCGTGGCCACAGCGGGCACGATATCCAAGCCCAGCAAGGTGAGCGCGGGAACCATGATCACCCCGCCCCCGATGCCGAACAGGCCGGATGCAGTTCCTGCCAGAAGTCCCACGGCTGCTCCTCCGATCACCCCGATTCCGGTACGTCCTCGGCCGGTGAACAACTCTTTAGGTTGCTTGCCCAACAGGAGAACCGCCGCCGGGTAGAGGAGGAAGACCCCGAATATCAACGCCAGGGTGCTTGATGCGATGAGCTGAGAGATCCACGGACCCAGCCAACCGCCCCCGACCGCTCCCGGGATCAACGCCAGACCTACGCGCCAGTTCGTCGCGCCGTGGCGACGGTAGGCAAGCGTGCTCGACAGCCCCGTGGCGGCCACAGCGGCGATGCTCGTCCCCACTGCCTCCTGGGAAGTCGGTACGAGGCCGGCAAGCAGGAGGAGCGGGACCATGAAGATGCCCCCTCCAATGCCGAGCATCGACCCCATTGCCCCCACCCCGATCCCCGCCAGCGCAAGAAGGAAATACGTCATAACGGCGATTGTAACAGGGTTGTGGGCAAGCGAAACCGGAGAAAACGCCGATGGCGGACGCCCCCCGCCTCACGGGATTTGACTTTTCTGGCCAGCGGTCCTATTGTCAAGGGGTCTGCTCCTACAGGGGCAGCGACGAGGAGGTGGCGTGCTGCTCATGGCTGCAAAGGCGAAGACGGTAAAACCGAAGGCCACAGCGAAGGCACCGGCCAAGGCGAAAGCTGCGGCCAAGCCGAAGACCACGGCTAAGGCAAAGGCTGTTAGCAAGCCGAAGACCACGGCCAAGACGACGAAGAAGAAGTAGTTTGGCCCGTGCGTGCTGGGCGTGATCCACGAGCAGTGCGCAAGAACGTTTGCAGCGTTGCGGGGGCAGATCTCATCTGCCCCTCTCTCTTTTCACGGGCAAGTCGGCCGGCCTCCCGGTCCCCCGACGGAGGTAACGAATGTCCCATGGCTTGGATTTGACTCCGTTCAGGAACAGTCCTATGCTCCGCTCAACTGCTCCTTCTGGGGCAGCAACGAGGAGGTGCGTGCTGCTCATGGACAAGAAGGATAAGCCGAAGCCGGGCAAGCCGAAGAAGTAGTTTGGGAGTACGTTCTGGATGTGGAAACGTCCAGAGCGGGGATGCAGTCGTAACACGTAATCGGACGACGGGGGCGGGGATCACCCGCCCCCGTCGCTTCCTCCGCGGCCGAGGTCGACGGTAACAAATGTCCCTTCGCTGGCTGTTGACTTCCCACGAGAACCGTCCTACTGTACGCTCGACTGCCCCCAGTAGGGCGGTGACGAGGAGGTGCAGTACAAATCATGAAGAAGGATAAGCCGAAGCCGGCCCAGCCGAAAAAGTAGTTGCAGATAGACTTTCCGAAGCGTGGCGGTGCCCGGCCAGGATAGGCGGGTGTGGCGAAAGACGAAGCGAACAGGGGGCGGGTTGATCGCCCCCTTCTTCTTGCGGGACGCGGTTCGGCGCGCACAAGGCGCGACGCCGCAGCAGCCTGGGGTTCGCCTCCGGCTAGAATCGAGCCGCCATGAAGCGCGGGGTACGGCTGGGTGTGGCGCTGGGGGGAGGCGGAGCGCGGGGGCTCGCCCACCTCGGCGTGCTGATGGAGCTCGCTCGGGCGGGTGTTCGGCCGGAGTTCGTGGCGGGCACAAGCATGGGGGCGATCGTCGGCGCAGCCTACGCCGTGGGGCAGGACCTCTCGAAGCTCCTGCGCGTTCTGGAGCACCTCGAACTCGCCAAGGTGTTCGGTGTGCCGGAGACCTACGACCGGGTTGTGGGGCAGACGCTCGCCGAGTCTCTCTGGGAAAGGCTGCGCCAGAAGGCGTGGTGGGAGGAAAGCTCCCCGCGTCTGTCCCGGCTGCTCGAGTTCCTCAAGCTGTTCACGAAGGGCATGTGGTTCGAGGATCTCGACATCCCGTTTATCGCCGTGGCCGCCGACCTCGCGACCGGGGAAGAGGTACAGATTGACGAGGGCCCCGTCCACCGCGGCGTGGCAGCGAGCGCAGCCCTGCCTGGCGTGTTCGGCCCGGTGCAGTGGCGAAAGCGGTACCTCGTAGACGGAGGGCTGGTGAACAACCTCCCGGTGAATGTCGTGGAGACGCTGGGGGCGCGCACCGTGCTCGCTGTGGATGTAGCCGCTCCCCTCGGCCCCATGCCCAAGACCCTGGTCGGGGTCGCGCTGCGGGCCCAGGAGGTCACCGCCCGCGAGCTGGGGCGGGTCAAGCTGGATCACGCGCGCGGGAGGCTGGGGCATCGGTTGATGGTGATCCACCCGGAGGTAGACGAGATAGGGCTTCTCGAATTCGACCGGATCGAGGAGGCGGTGGAGGCAGGTCGGATCGCGGCCCGATCCGCGTTGTCGTTCCTGTGACGCTGCGGCCGCGACGCGGCGGGGTTCTGCCCCCGACGGTCTCCCAGGTTTCGTAGCGTCGGGGTTCATCCCCGACGGACGGAAAGGCGGTTCGCCGGTTGTTTGTTCCTTCGGTTCCGTGAAGGGCCGTCGCAGACGAGCTGCGACGCTACAGAACCCATCCTGTTGTAGCGTCGGGCTTCATGTCCGACGGCCTTGCTTCCCAAACGAACGGGGCGGGCCTGAGCCCGCCCCGCGCGTTCTCGTTTGCCGCGTCGAACTAGGGAACCGTGACGCCGTTAGAAGCAGTAGAAAGGCCGCCGCACCCGCAGTCTACGCACGTCTTCACCTTGTAGAAGTAGGTTCCGGCGGGGAGATCCGTGTTCGTGTAGGTAAGCTCAACCAATGGGCCGGTCACCTTTGTGTAAGAACCGGTTGCTGATGTGGCTCGGTACACCTCGTACCCTGTCGCGCCGGTCACCGCGCTCCAGTCAACCTTGATGCTCGTTGCCGATTGCTTTGCGGCAGTGACTGTTGTAGGTGCCGTAGGGTTACAGGCTATGGTGGCTTGAATCTCGCCCGAGAATGGGCCGGCCACGATGCAACCGAACGTGCTGCTCACGGCGCGGATCTTGTAGTAGAACGTTGTTCCCAGGGGTCGGCCGAGGTCAGTCCAAGTGAGATCACCGAGGTTCTCTGTCGTCTTGACGAGCACCGCGGAGCCCGCCGTCCCCCGCCGCCAGATCTCGTAGCGAACATCGAACAGGGTTGGGTCCTTCACCGCCTCCCACTCCAACTTCACGTCCGCCGTGGTCGCAGTGGCCGGTGTCACCGTGACCTTGATCTTGCTCGTGTTGACCTGCTCGAGGGTCCCCCCGCGGTACCCGCTGTCGGCTACGGAATCCGTTCCCCATCCCGCGGCGTTTCCCGCCCGCACGCGGTACCAGAAGACCTGACACATGGTCGGCGCGGTGTCGTTGAAACTCGTCGAGGTGGTCTCTCCGTAACGGGTGAAGTCGGCGTCGTTTCCCGTGGTAGACCGCCAGACCTCGTACCGGGCCGCCCCGGTCACGCTCGACCAGGTGACGACGATCTTCTCCTTGTCCGTCCCGTCGGAGGCGCGGAGGTTCTGGGGTTGGCCAGGCAGGGCGGGCATTCCGCCGCCGCCACCGCCGCCTCCCCCTCCTCCTGTGGAAGCGTAGCCGGCGTCGGGCACCGAGAACGCGCTACACCCCGCGGTGTTGCACGCCCGAACCCTGTACCAGTAGGTCGTTCCAACCGTGACCCCCGTATCGTCGTAGGTTGTTCCGGTGGCCGTCCCCCGCAGGGCGTAGGTCCCGCCCTCGCTGTCGGATCGGTAGACCTCGTAGGTCGCTGTGCCCAAGGACGCGGTCCACGTGATCCGCACGCGGTCGTTGTGCGTGCCGTCGGATGCCGACACGTTGGTCACGGGGTCGGGCGCGCTGGGGAACGTGAACCCGGAATCGGCCGCGGAGAACGCGCTGCACCCCGAGGGGTTGCAGGCCTTGATCTTGTACCAGTACACCACGCCCGGCGAAGCGTCCATGTCGTCGTAGATGGTCCCGGTCACGGTTCCGCGCAGGTTGTACGGGCCTCCTTGAGCGACGTCGCGCCATATCTCGTAGCTGGTGGCGCCTGGGCTGGCGTTCCACGTCACCCGGACGCGATCCGTGTACGCTCCGTCGGTGGCCGAAACCCCGGTGGGAAGTTGAGCTACGCCTTCGCCTGCCGCGTACCCGGAGTCGGCATCCGAAAGCTCGCTGCAGCCGGCCCGGTTGCACGCCTTCACCTTGTACCAGTACGTGGCGTTGACCGTGATCTCTGTATCGGAGTACGTCGCCGCCATCGTCTCGCCGACCTGCACGTACGACCCGTCGGCGCTGGATGCACGCCAGATCTCGTAGCGAACGGCGCGCGCGACGCTCTGCCAGACCACCACGATTTGATCGAGGTAATTGCCGTCGGAGGCGTCAACCCCCGTGGGAACGTTCGGCACAACGAGCCAGAAGAGCTCGCACCCGCCCAAGGCCCATCCCACGACCAGGAGCCCGATCAGGAGCACGAACTGCTTACGGCGGTTCTTCATCTGTGCTCTCATTTTCCCCTCCCGAGAACTTCTCATCTTCATCATACGGATCTCCGCCGAGAGCGACAAAGCCCACCTGGGCCATCCCCCGCGGCCAAGTGGACAAGATGGGCGTCACGCAACGAGATCTGCCGCGAACCCCGCGGCTGAACCCGGCTGTGGCGGTGTGGCTTGGTTGACCGGTCCAGCCTCTAGGTCACGCGGAGCGCATCGAGGATGATCCGCACGATGAGAAGAACCCATCCCACAATGACGACGAGCCAGATCACCTTGCGCGCTGCCGCGATGATCCCGAACACGAGCAGGATGATCGTGATCAATGCCAGGTAGCCGATCGGTTGAACGAGCTCGTTGCCGACCCCCCGGCTCTCAGGAAGGATGAGGTTGATCAGATGCACCAGCCCCTTCCCCAGCAGTTCCGCTGTCGATTGGATGAACGACAGAAGCTGGTCGCCGATCTGCGTTGAGGTGGCCTCTTGGCCGAGGGCGTTCACGCCTAGAACCAGCAGTAGTCCGATCAAGATCCAACGTATCATCGGTTCCTCCTTGGCTCTCTCGGGAGCACTTGCATCATACGGCGGCGGTCGGGCGGAGGACAATACCCGGCGTCTACAGGGGTGGGCCTTGCTATCGGCCCCTCGGGTCCGCCGCCCCGTCCTCACCCGTGGCGATGAGTGCGCATCAGCGTTCTCCTCACGGCGGTATGATCGCAGGCGGAGGGGATGATGGACCTGGAGACGGTGATGCGGGATCTCGGGTTGAACCCGCGCGAGGTGCGCGATCTCGCGCCCGTTCGCCGGAGCGGGGCGAGCCGTCTCTACCGGCTGAAGATCGGGGGGAAGCCCCACATCCTGAAGTGCTTCGGGGAGAAGAACGCGCTCGAACCGAAGGCCTACGATCTTCTCCGCAAGCTGCGCGTGCCCACGCTGCCCGTTCACAACAGCACGCCGTCCGCACTCCTTCTCGAAGACCTGGAAGCGAGCTCCCTCTGGCGGTTGGCCGACGAACGCGGCGTGGAAAGCCGCGACGTGGGGCAGGCGGTGGCGGAGTGGTACCAGTACCTCCACGTTGCCGGGCGGAGCGTGTTTCGCCGTGGGGCGCCGGATTGGCTCGAGTGGGAATGGGACATCCTCACCCCGGAGGGGATCTTGCGGATGGGCACGGTCCTCGAGATGGAGGGTAATCCGGTGTGGAAGCTGGCGGCCGATCACCTCCACGCGTTGCGCGCGCGGGCGCGGAAGCTCCCGATGACGCTCAACTACAACGACTTCCACTGGACGAACCTCGCCCTGTCGCGTCGGCTCCCGCTCAAGGCGATCGTGTTCGACTACCACTTGCTGGGGATCGGCCTCGCCTGGAGCGACGTCCGCAACGTGACCTACTCCCTCGGGCCCGCGGCGCGGGAGGCGTTCCTCGACGCCTATGGGCTGACCCATCCCGAGGAGCGGATCCTCGACGATCCCCTATCCGTTCTTCACGCGCTCCAGGTGGCCACGGACCGACCGACGATTCCCCGCTGGGCGATGGCGTGCGTGGAGAAGGCCCGCTCGGGCTCGCTCCTCGCCTCGTTAGAGCGGGCCGTGGCCCTTCTCTGAAATCCTTGAGAGGGGTGGGATCAGCCCGCGCTCGGGCCGAAGGTCTTGATCCAGGGACGGCTCACCCCGAGCATGCGAAACCCAATCGCCTCGTAGAGTGGAGCGTCCGATTCCATCGGCACCCAGGTTGCCCCGAGCGCGGCGAGCCTGTGCAGCCCGTGGAGGACCGCCGCACGGGCCAGTCCGCGGCGGCGGAAGTCGGGGTGCGTGCCCACGGGTTCGAGGTGACCCACCCGATTCGCCGCGTCGCACCAGAGGATGCAGCATGCAGCGTAGGACCCGTCGGGAGCGACGACGACCAGGTCATGCGCTCTGCGGTAGTCCGGAGCCCGCTGAAGCTCGCGGTAGGCGAACGCGGACGGCCAGTCGGCCGGATCGGGGTGGTTGAACGCACGGCCAAACAGCTCGCGACGCCGTTCCACATCGTCTTCCTCGGCCATCGTCTGCACGGTGAACCCCGGGGGGAGCACGGGCGTCGGGAGATCGTCCAGCCGGATCTCCAGGTTGGTCGCGGCGATTTTCGCGTTGACCACGTACCCCCGCCTGGCGACCGCTTCCTGGAGCACGGTGTCCGTCTCGTAGACGAAGATGAAGACCCGGTTCTTCCCCGGGTCGCGGAACCGGCCTTCAGAGTAGGAAAGCATCTCGTCGAGGAGTTCGGGGTGGTCGGGGTGACGCTGGAGGAAGATCTCCCCGAACCCGCGGTGCTCGGGGTCGGGGTGTTCGATGTTCGCGACCCCGACGATCCTTCCCTGCTCATCCTCCCACAGGCCGATCATCTCCTCCCACATCCGGATCGCCCGCAGCGCCCCCGGCGGGACGCCCGGCTCCGTCCCCGCCGAGCCGAGCATGGGGGCCACGAAGTACCGCGCGTAGTTCCACCGCTCGATCCCCCAATTGAGGGCGGGCGTCCCGAACGCGAGGTAGGTCTGGACGAGGAACTCCCGCACCCGCAGAAAGTCGCGATCCGGATCGTAGGTCTTCAACCGTGCCTTCACGCGCGAAGCATACCGCGTGCTGGAGCCATGACCCAGGCAGGGTGAAGATGCGCACATTGGGCACGAGCTCCGTCTCCTCCCGGCCTGGTCGGGTTCTCCGAGTACGTCCACTACGGCATGGCGGCGCGCGAGGCCGTCTTGACCGGGGTACTCGAGCGCGTGACATGAGGGAGCAAGGGGGCTGTAGCGTCGCAGCTTGCCTACCTGCAGCAGGCAGGTCTGCGACCAGCGCCTGTGGTTTCGTGGCGTCGGACCCCGTGTCCGACGACGACCGACGTCGGGGACAAGCCCCGACGCTACGCATTTCCGCGGTCCGTAGTCCGGGGTCCGTAGCGTTGGACCCTGTATCCGACGCAAGTCCGTCGGAAACGAAAGGCCGTCGGGCATGAAGCCCGACGTTGCGTCCCTATCTGCACAGCCAGCGGGCCATGTAGCGCATCCCCGCACCCCGGGTGCGGTTCATGAGCCATCCCTCGCCAACACGTTTGGTGAGGAAGCTCATCGACGGGAACGCGTGCTGCAGGAGCGCGATGTTGTGGATGCGGAGCCGCTTCTGGATGAGAAGGCCCCACTCCCCGATCATCTCCCCCGCTCCCTCGCCGATGATCCGCGCCCCGTACACGCGGCCGGTCTTGCTCACGTAGGCCTTGACCGAGCCCACGGCGATCCCCTCGGCGATCGCCGCCCCGTAGTCCTCGTAGCGAGACTCGATCGCCTCGTAGCGGATCCGCCGCTCCTTGAGGTCACGTTCGAGCATCCCCACGTGGGCGACCGGCGGATCGGTGAACACGGTCCACGGGACGACGTACTTGCGCCAGTTGAACTTGACCGGCCTGGGGACGAGGCTGTTCATGAACGCGAGCATCCCTTGGTGCATCGCGGCGTGGGAGAAGAGGAACGTCCCGTTGGCATCCCCGGGCGCGAAGATGTGCTTCTGGCTCGTCTGCAGGTAGCGGTTCACCGCGATGCCCTTCGGGCCGTGGACGACGCCCGCCCGATCGAGCTGGAGCTCGCTGAAGTCGAACCGCCGACCGGCCGCGACGAGGAGCGCTACTCCCTCCAGCCGCTCCCCGGCCTCGGTGACGACGGCCACGCCGCCGGCCTTGGCGATGCTCTGCTGGATCTTCCGCCCGTTCAGGACGCGGATCCCCTCTGCGGTGAACCTCTTCTCGATGAGCTCCCCGGCGTCGGGGTCGCCGTGGGGGAGGAGGTGAGCGTCCATGTGCACCACGCTCACCTGGGAGCCCAGTCGGCGGAACGCCTGGGCCATCTCGCACCCGATCGCCCCGCCCCCGAGGACGACGAGGCTCGCCGGGACACGCTCCAGCCCGAACAGGTTGTCGTTTGTGAGGTGGGGGACGGCGTCGAGCCCAGGGATCGGCGGCACGGCAGGGAGGCTCCCTGTGCAGATGAAGATCTTCTTTGCCTGGAACCGTTGGTCGCCCACCTCCAGCGTGTAAGCGTCCACGAACTGGGCGCCGCCTTGGCCGACCACGAGCTCGACCTTCTCGAGCATCGCCGTCGTCTTCTTGTCGCGGATGTAGGTGAGGTGCTCGGCGATCTGGGCGAACGGGGTCGTCGGGGTGAGGTCGGCCTCCCCCTCCAGGGCATAGTCCGCGGCCCGAGCGAGGAGGTGCCGCACGTGCCCCATCCGCAGGAGGGCCTTGCTCGGGATGCAGCCCGTGTTCATACACTCGCCGCCCAGGGCGCGCTTCTCGATCCCCACCACCTTGAGGCCCATGTGGGCGGCCATCGCCGACACGGCCATCCCCGCCGGCCCCAGACCGATCACCGCGACATCGTACGTCTTGCTCATCGTTGTCCTCCTCTCGAGGTTGAGGGGGAGTATACGGGGGGACTCCGCTGGGAGCAGGAGCCCCGTCCGCTAGACTTGGGCTGATCACCCCGACCGGAGGGACCCTGGATCGACGGAGGTGAAAGGGGTGTACTCTGGCTACTCTGCAGCACCGCCCACCGGCCGCAGCGGCAGGCAAGTCCGCAGGTCCCCCGAGATCCCCTCGGCCTCCTGCAGCCGGCGGATGCGACGGTGGGTCAACACCAGTTCCCATACTCGGCCCTAACCCCGTCAGGGGCTGAGCAGCTCGCCGGTCCGCCCTTGTAGCGTCAGCATCTCCCGAGCAGGGCCTTCCACGTCCCTCAGGAGCACGGTTTGGTCCTCCGACCCCGAGGAGAGAACCCTCCCGTCCGAAAGCAACACCATCGAGGCGACAGAGCCCGTATGCCCGGTGCGGGTCTGGATATCCTTGCTTCTTCCACCCCGAGGCGTAACACCACCCTCCTTCGGGCCATGCCTTCCCGAACACAGCGCTGCGCCCCTTCCAGGAGGAATCCCTGCCGGGTCGGAGCGTTCGACGCCCAGGTCACGGGTGTGCGGAACGGACAGTAGCTGGAACTCTACGGAAGGTCCAGGGTAGTCTTCAGCGCCCGCTCAATCTGGCGCAGGGTATCCGGCGACAGCTCCCCCAGACGCTTGAGCAGCCTGTGCTTGGCGACGGCGCGCACCTGACCCGTCAGCACCACCGAGTCGTTCTTCAGTCCCCCTTCGGGCGCGCGGACCTCTACATCACACGGGTACCTGTAGGGAACACGCATTGCCTCCGTGAGGGGACAGACCACGACCACTGGGCTTGCTCGGTTGAGCGACGTGCGAGAGACGACCACCGCGGGCCGTGTGCCTGCCTGCTCCGAGCCCTCGGTGGGATCGATCCGCAACAGGTAGATCTCCCCCCTCTGGGGCGGCGCGCTGCCAGCTCCTGGGCTGCCCGATTTCACCGCTCTCCTTACCTCATGCCAAGAGCTTCCCGATCTGTGCTCTCGAACTCCCCGCTGATCTCGAGTGCCAGCGCCTGATACGGCCCGTCTTGCGCCATCCGGGCGAACTCGGTGTCGATCATGGCCTTCTCTAGCTGACCAAGATAGGCCTGCACAGCCCGCGCAATGAGCTGGTTGCGGCTGCGAGCCGCACCGACCGACACAGCCGCATCGGCCTGCCTTACAAGATGGTCCGGAAGATCGACCGTCAGACGGATCTTCGTCTTCTCCATGCCATCCCCTCCTCGCGCACCACCGCATACGCCTCTCGCGTGATCCCGATTGCAGAGTATACCATGACATTATGCAAGCATCTCAGCCCATGAAGTCAGGGGAACCCCCACCTACTGGAGGAGCAGAGGTGTTGCCCCATGTGTTCGCCAAAGAGGCCGTCTGCTACGTCTTGACAAAGTAACAGTGTTATGTTACGGTAGGGCCTTCGGAGAGGGGCCCTCTCGTCCGGCACTGGCCGACAGGGGCCCTTAGGAGGCAGATATGAACGGCGAACGGTTCAAGGGAATGGGGACGTTCACGGCCATCTGGGCCGGGCAGATGCTGTCCATGCTCGGCACGGGGATGACGCACTTCGCGCTCACCATCTGGGCATGGCAGCTCACGGGACGGGCCACGGCTCTCGCCTTGGTCGGGGTGTGCGCGTTCGGGCCGGTGATTCTCATCAGCCCGCTCGCCGGGGCGATCGTGGATCGGGCGAACCGCAAGCTCCTCATGATTCTCTCTGACGTTGCCGCCGGGCTGGCCACGGCCGCGGTCCTCGCCCTGTACCTGACGGGGAGGCTGGAGATCTGGCACCTCTACGTGGCCGCCGCCTTCGCCGGCACGTTCGGGGCGTTCCAGTTCCCGGCCTACTCGGCGACGATCAGCGTGCTCGTGAACAAGTCCCAGTACGCGCGGGCGAGTGGGATGATGTCCCTCGCCGGTTCGATCTCCGGGGTCGTGGCACCGATCGGGGCAGGGGTGTTGCTCGGGCCGATCGGAATCGGGGGGATCATGGCGATCGATCTGGCAACCATGCTCACGGCGATCCTGATCCTTGTGTTCGCTCCCATCCCCCAGCCGCCTTCCTCGCCGGAAGGGATCGCGGGCAGAGGGAATCTGTTCCGCGAGGCGGGGTTCGGGTTCCGCTACATCTTCGCCCGACCGGGGCTCCTCGGGCTCCTCGTGGTGTTCCTATTCTTCAACGTGAACACGAACTTCGGGTTCACCGTGCTCTCGCCGATGGTCCTCGCCCGGACGGGGAACAACGAGATCGTTCTGGGGGGCGTGCGCTCGGCGGCGGCCATCGGGAGCGTGCTCGGCGGGCTCCTCCTCAGCCTGTGGGGCGGCCCCAAGCGGCGCGTGTACGGGGTGATCTTCGGCTGCGCCCTCGGGGGCCTTCTTGGGCAGGTGCTCCTCGGGCTCGGGCGGTCGCTCCCGGTGTGGGCGGTGACGGGGTTTCTTGGGGCGATGGTCTTCCCCACGGTGAACGCCTCCAGCCAGGCGATCTGGCAGTCCAAGGTTCCTCCGGACCTCCAGGGGCGGGTGTTCTCGGTGCGGTTGATGATCGCCCAGATCGGGGCGCCGCTTTCGATGCTCCTTGCCGGTCCGCTGGCCGACCACGTGTTCGAGCCGGCGATGCGCGACGGCGGGGCATTGGCCTCCGCGCTCGGTCCGGTGTTGGGCACCGGTCCGGGTGCGGGGATGGCGCTGATGCTTGTCCTGGGAGGGCTTCTCGGGGCGGGCGCTGCGCTCGCCGGACTCCTCTATCGTCCGCTGCGGACCGTTGAGGCAACAATCCCCGACCACGACACGGTTCCCGCGGCGCCCCCAGCCACCAAGCGCAGGATAGCCGCCTCCGTGAGACCTACCGCCCCTCTCTCCTGAATCCTCTCCCCCCAGCGGGGGGAGAGGAACCCAAGGTGAGGGGGGATTCCGCTGTTCAGACCTTGCGTCTGTGTGATGTGCTTCCGATAGACAGGAACCCAAAACCTTGAAGTCCTCCCAGGCTTGCCAGGCCTTCCCTCAGAGCAGGTCACCCGCCTTGCGAAGGAACGCCACCACGAGCTTGAGGGTCGCTTCGAGGTCCGACAGGTACAGGGTCGAGACCGGGGAGTGGATGTACCGGCACGGCACGGATACCACGCCGGCGAGGATCCCGCCCCGCTCGAGGTGGATCGCCCCCGCGTTGGTGGACCCGTAGGCGGGGAGCTTATACTGGTAGGCGATCCCGTTCTCGTCGGCGATCTTCTCCAGGAACCGGGCGAGCTTGGGCTTGACCGTGATCGACCGGTCGGCGAGGGTGATCGCCGGCCCGTGCCTGAGCCGGACCGGCTGCTTGGCCTCAGGAACGCCCGGCATGTCTGCCCCGATCGTTCCCTCCAGGGCCAGGGCGAGCTTCGGGGCGATCCGGTATGCGGCGACCTTCGCCCCCCGCAGGCCACCCTCCTCGTGGACCGAGAAGTTGGCCACCAGCTTGTAGGGGAGCTTCTCCTTCGCGAGGATGCGCAGCGCTTCCGCAACCACGAGACATCCCGCCCGGTCGTCGAACGCCTTCCCGGTGGCGTACCCCTCGCGCATCCGCAGGAATGGGTAGTGGATCGTTGCCGGGTCGCCGATGTGCACCCCAAACGCTTCCGCCTCGTCCCGGCTCCGCGCCCCAATGTCCACGAACAGGTCATCGAGCGGCACGACCTTATCCCGTTCGCCGTCGGAGGAGATGTGGGGCGGGGTGGAGCCGATGACGCCGTACACATCTTGCCCGCTGCGGGTGCGGATCGTGAGGCGATGGGCCATCAGGATCCGGTCGTCCCATCCGCCGAGGGCGGTGAGCCGGAGGTACCCGTCCTTCTCAATCCACTTCACCATGAATCCGACCTCGTCCATGTGGGCATCGATCATGACAGGATCGCCGCTCCCGCGAGAGCAGATAAGGTTTCCGAGGGTGTCCGTCTCGCAGGACTCGGCGTACGGGGAGACCATCCCGTGGAGGACCTCCCGCACCTCGTCCTCGAACCCGGCCACCCCGAACGCATCGGACAACGTCTGCAGCTTCTGTTCTAGGTTCACACGCGCTCCTTTCGTCAAGGCGCCGGATTATACCGACTACGCGCGCAGCGCCTTGTACAGGAGCTCGGCGGTGGCTTGGGGGAGGCCGGGGACAGAGAGGAGTTCCTCCAGGCTCGCCCGGCGCAAGCCGTCCACGGACCCGAACTGGGCGAGGAGGGTCGCCTTTCGCTTCGAGCCGACCCCGGGCACGCTGTCGAGCAGGCTCCCCAACGTCCGCTTGTCGCGAAGCACCCGGTGGTATTCGATCGCAAACCGGTGCGCCTCGTCGCGGATCGCCTGGAGGAGCTTGAGCGCGGGAGAGCCACGCGGAAGGCGGATCGGGTCGGGTCCATCGGGCACGTACACCAGTTCCTCCCGCTTGGCGAGCGCGGCGACCTCGATCCCGCCCAAGTCCACCTCGGCGAGGACCCGCCCGGCGACCCCGAGCTGGCCCTTGCCCCCGTCCACGAGAATCAGGTCTGGGAGGTCGGAGAACCGTCCGCGGGCGACCGTGGGGTCGGCGAGCTCGGCCAGGCCGTGCTTCAGCCGGCGGCGGAGCACTTCTTCCATCATCGCGTAGTCGTCCGGCTTTCCCGAGATGCGCACCCGGAACTTGCGGTACGCGTCCCGCCGCGGCCGGCCGCCCACGAACACGACCATCGAGCCGGTGGCCTCCCCACCCTGGAGATTGGAGATGTCGAACGCCTCGATCCGCCACGGTCGCACTGAAAGGGAGAGCGATTCCGCGAGTTCGTCCACCGCCTCCTCTTCCGCCGGGAGGAGCTCGACCTTCTCTGCCTGCTTTAGGGCCAGCGCTGCGTTGCGCTGCGCCATCTCCAGGATCGCCCGCCGCTCGGGGGATCGGGGCACGCCGACGTGGACCCGCCCCCCCCGTCGGCCACCCAGGTACGACGCGAGCGCCGCGTGCTCTGGCACGGGGAAGGGGACCAGGACCTCCGGCGGGATCGCCGTGGCACGGGTGTAGTACTGATCTAGGAACTCCTCCAGCGCCTCATCGGAGGTGGAACCCGGGGGAAGGGAGAGGGGGAACCCCTCCCTTCCGATGAGGCGTCCACCGCGCACGATGAGCACGGCCCCGTGCCCCCGCTCATCGTTCACCGCCACGGCCACCGCGTCGAGGTCCACCGGGTCGGGCAAGGCCACCGCCTGCCGCTCGCGGATCCGCTCCAGAGCCCGCACCGTGTCACGCAGCCGCGCCGCGTGCTCGAACCGCTCCTCGGATGAGGCGCGGACCATCTCCAGGGCCAGATCCTCCACCACCCGCTCCACCCGGCCCTCGAACAGGTGAGCCGCCGCATTGACAGCCCGCCCGTACTCCGCCGGGCTCACCAGACCGGCGCACGGCCCCGAGCAGCGGCCGATGTGGTAGAGGAGGCACGGTCGGTCGTAGGTCTTCTCTCCCACCGGCAGGTTGCAGGTGCGGATGGGGAGCAGCTTGTGGGCGAGCTTGAGCACGCGGCGCATCGAGCGGCTGGAGGTGAACGGGCCGAAGTAGCGGGCCCCGTCGGGAGCGGGGCGGCGCACGACGAGGACCCGTGGGAACGGTTCGGCGGTGATCTTCAGGTACGGGTAGCGCTTGTCATCCCGCAGCCGGGTGTTGAACCGCGGGCGGTGCTTCTTCACCAGGGCGTCCTCGAGGACGAGCGCGTCCTCCTCGGTCCCAGTGACGATCGTCTCCAGATCCCGCGCCTCCTTCATGAGGAGCCGCACCTTCAGGGACAGCCCCCGGGGCTTCTGGAAGTAGGAGCGGACCCGATCGCGGAGTGAGGAGGCCTTCCCCACGTAGAGGACCGACCCGTCGTCGCCCCGGAACAGGTACACGCCCGGGGACTTGGGGAGATCCCGCACCCGCGCCGCGAGCTCCTTCTTGGCGGCCATGACCGGCCCCATTCTCCGCTGGCGACGCCTCACGTGCAGGCGAGGGAGCGTTGCCTCCAGCGATCAGCCCACGGGGCGCGCTCGCCAGGGAAGTGCGCCTCACGGTCTGAAGCTCCTCACACCGGGCGTGAGGTGATCTCGGGGGTGCTCTAGGTGTTGCCGGTCCAGACCCTCGATCCGCGGCGCGCAGAACGTTGCAGGCGACGCTTGATCGCGCTCATGAATTCTTGCACCATGCGGCATGCGAGACACACGTATGGAGCCCATCACTGTAGAGTTCCCACTACGTGGTGAATGGAAGGCTGAGCATACCCCCGCCGAACGGGTACCGAGCCACGGTACGGACCAACTCGGCCAGACCTATGCCTACGACTTCGTGCGCATTGAAATAGGCAGAAGGGGCTTCAAGTTCTTCCGTGGGTCCATGCTGCGTTACCTCTTGGTTGGCGTGCCGCTTGACGCGTGCTATGGGTGGTCCGAGCCGATCTATGCACCCTTTCCCGGTACGGTGGTCGCCGCAAGAGACGGGTGGCCCGAAAGGAGAAAGCTTTATCTGCTCCGGGACTTGGCCGTGGATCTCCAGGACGCGGTGTTCGGCCCGAAGAAGACCCATGATCTTAGGTCGGTCTTGGGAAATCACATCATCCTCAAGATGGCGGGCAAGGAGGCATACGCATTCTTTGCCCACTGCCGGACAGACTCCATTCGCGTCCGGGAAGGAGATGAGGTTCGACTCGGACAGCAGCTTGCAGAGGTTGGCCATTCTGGTAGCTCTACAGCACCGCATCTCCACTTCCATCTCATGGACAAGCCAAACATCCTTGAAGCCAAGGGACTGCCGTGCCGTTTCAGGGAGTACGAAGCGCTCCGTGATGGGGTGTGGTCAAGGGTGTCCGCGGGGATTCCCGGGAAGAGGGAGTTCGTCAGATGTGCCGCATAGCACAACAACACCATCAACCCAGACCTGTCGGTGCGCCGCCTCGCGCTGCTCTTGTGCGCTTGCCCTCATCTCTGGGCTGTTCAGAAGGTGAGAGGGGTCGTAGGTGTGGGTGCCCCCGTCTTCGGTCCCTCGATAAAGTCCAGGCCTCGGCCTTTCGGCTTCACGCCGTGACTCCAACGCCGATCAGCTACGCGATGTAGCGCTCAAGCGCGTGGTTGCCCAAGCTGGAGGGCGGTCGTGTTTCACTGTAATCCTGCCGCCATCCCTCGATCGTTGCCCTCGCCTCCGCCACGCTCTCAGACCAGTGCAGGTTCAGACGTTCGTCCCTCAGTTTCCCGTTGAAGCTCTTGATCAGGCTGTTCTCCACAGGACGGCCTAGGCTGATGCAGTCGAGAGTGAGTTTCTGGGCCAGGCGTTCATTCTTAGGATTGTCGGTTCAGCTGCCTGAGCACCCATGATGTTGACAGCGAAGGTCTGCCCTCTGGGCTTGCCTCCCTCAGCCTCGACGAGGTAAGCCGCAGCTTGGGTCTACCGGCCGGAGCGTACAGGGCTGGTTCCAGCTTCGGTGCGGCTTAGCTTGCCGGCGGCGCGGGCACCGTGGGCTTTGTCGGTCTCATCGCCCCTCACGCGGTGTGGCTTCTCGTCGGGGAGGATCACCGTTTCGTGATGCCCTTATCAGGGTTCCTGGGCGGCTTGCTGCTGCTTGGGGCTGATACATCCGCTCGCACGGCGTTCATGCCTGTAGGAACTCCCCGTTGGGGTCCTCACAGCAGCCTGGGGGGCACCATTCTTCCTTCTGCTTCTCCATCGTGCTCGTCGCGCTGGTTGACTGACCGTGCGGTCCCCCCGATCACGGGGAAGCACGGCTGTGCAAGCACAATGGGCCCGGCAACGAATGCGCTGCATTCCTGGCATGCTGAGCAGCGATCGGAAGGTTGGGGCGAAGGAATCCCTGTGCTGAACACAAATCCTCAAGCGGTACACAAGGGTCTGGAAAACGAACTGTTCCTCAAGGACGCTGGGCGTCGAGGCGGACAGTGGCCACGCTGTGTCAGGCGGGGTCCCACCTCGTGAGGAGGTGTTCTACGTGGGCCACGGCTTCCTCCTCCTTGTCTCGGATCTGGCGGATCCGATCGGCGAAGGCACGACGCGTGCGCGGATCGGCGATCGCGGCCATGGCCCCGGGAGAGAAGTCGTCGCGGATTAGCTCATCCATGCTCTCACGCAGCTGGTTCACCTCGCGGTAACGATCGGCGACCGCGGCCACCTCAGGTAACTCGGCGGCGACCTGTCGCAGGAACGGCTCCGCCGATCCGTGGTCCTTGAGCATCGTGATGTTGATTGTGGTGCTGATGTAGCGCATTCCGAGGGCCTCCTCGTCTCCTGACGGGAAGATCCTGTCCTGGGTCATCTCCTCGGCCCATGCTCCGAGCCCGGCGAGCCCTGTGCGCTTCGCGCCCATCCTCGGCGTGCGCATGAGCTGGACCGCCCAGCGCAGCGCATCGAGGTAGGTCTCCCGCTCCGGCGGGCGAGGCTTCGTCGCCCCGATGAGCACGTACCCTTGGAGGTTATCGTGCCAACCTGGCTTCCGGAAGTACCCGGTTTCGTCGTGGGGAACGTCGTGGTCAACGGGGATGTTCTGGTACGTGCTCCACCCGAGCAGCATCTCGCCGCGGTCGTCGTAGCCGGTGACGATGCAGCAGTCGGACGGCCCAACCACCGGGTACGCCAGCACCGGCACGCCGCGGTCGATGCTCGCCATGATCCTCGCCGTATCCGCCGCCTTGGCGCCCTTGTTGTGCAGGATGCAGTCGTATCCCAACGCCCGGAACGCCCGGCGGACCGGCTCATGCGGATCGGGCGAGACGTTGCGAATGCTGTAGTCGCCGAACTCGCACTCGCCGGGGGTGAGCGTGAACCGAAACGCGACCCCCGATGTGCCCATGATGTAGGGGTACGCGACGGGTTCCCCCAGGCTGCGCATGGCGGAGAGAAGCGATGATGCGAACTCGCACATCTCGCCCGCGTCCCAAGAGACCTTCCGTACACCTTCGATGTAGACCTTGCCGCCCTTGTTCCTGACCGTGGCCACGGCCACCTCCCTTATCTCGTCGGACACCTGCTGTGCACTACGCGCGCGTGCTGGCACCGTACATCTCTCGATATCGGCGGTCAAGTTCGTGACCCACAGCAGCGGTTCGCTCCGATGCCCGAGGCCGTTGTCCTGTCCTCTTTGTGGCTATATATTTGGCCATCGCAGACTCGGGGTCAGATGCTGTATTGGTTGTCAAGGTGTCTCTGCGGTAGGCGTCTTGAACGGTTC
>DLNB01000048.1 GCA_002479455.1 Acetothermia bacterium UBA7521 | reverse complement strand
AACACTTTCACTGAGGCAACTCGACTTCTTGACATCCGCAGGAAGAAACACTATAACTATAGTGTACATATCTTAGGGGAGGAGAATGGCGGTCCTCGCGATGGTTTTGGCCTCGCTCTTCATTCTCGCCCCCCGTGGGCACACCGCACCCACTGCGCCTGCAGACGTGCGCACCACCGCTCCCGCTGACCTGGCCCGGGGGCGGTGGGGCCTCCTGTTCGTCGTCCTCCCCGGCTGTCCAGCATGTGAGCAAGCTCTGACGTGGTTCTCGGCGCTGGGCGAGGAGTCCCCCGAGATTCAGTTCGCCGTTGTCGCGCCGACGGTGGCTCCAGAACTGACCGCCGCGGTCCCTCCTCCGCTCCGGGTCCTGGCCGACGCGGGCGGAACCCTCGGAGGGCGCCTGGGGGTGAAACGGGCCCCCACGCTCGTCCTCCTCGTAGAAGGGAGCGCGGCATCGCGGCTCGATTGGCCGTTCACCGAAGCGGAGCTGACGATGGCTCTCTCCTCGTCTCCGATGGAACATGTGCCCTCCCCGCACGATCTCCTGGGGAACCCTGCGCCGGGCGTTTCTGGGCTAGACCTTGCCGGGAACCCTGCGTACCTGTCCGATCTGCCGCGGCCGCTGCTCCTCGTGTTCTTCAACCCCGGCTGCCCGCCGTGCTGGGACGCGCTACCCGAGTTGGTCGAGGTCTCCAAGGCGGTAGCCGTGGCACTGCTCGCCATCGCGCCGGAGGGCCGTCTTCACAACGACCACCCGGAGCGACTCGCACAGTTCGTCTACGCTGACGAGGGCTATCCACGGCTCGTGGTTCTCATCCGTGACCCCATGGTCCCCAGGGCGTACCACGTGACGCGGACGCCGGCGCACATTCTGGTGGACGAAACGGGGGTGATCGCATGGGTCGCCGACGGGCTGATCCCCCAGTCGGAACTCCTCCAGAGGATCCGGGCGGCCCTGGGCGAACGTGAGTGACAGCCCAGGCGAACTGACTGACAGCGAAGGAGGTTACGATGTTGAAGAGAACCGTTGTGCTCGTGGCCCTGCTGGCTCTGGGTTTGACAGCTGGGGGCCTGGGAACGGCCCAACCGGCTGACAATGGGAGCGCCCTGTACCCGGCAGAGATGGGGTACGAGAGGGTAGGGGAGATCACACCCGCGTACATCTACGACTGCTACGCGGGGGGCAACCCCAGCGGGTTCAACTGGTACTGCTGCGACTTCATGGTGTGCCAAGGTGGGTGGTGCTACATGTACACGTACTGCTGCTACTACATTGGCGACATCCTCTTGTGGTGCGACTAGGATCGCGGCAAGGAGGTTGCACGGGAACTGAGGGAGGGGCCCGGGGCAGCAGGTCTCAGCGGCCAGGCGGGCCCCTCGCCCGCCTGGGTCCCCCGGCTGCGAAAGGGGTGATGCGGTACCCGTCCCAAGGAGAGGGAGGTTGACCATGCGAACGGTTCGTTGGATCGTCGGAACGCTGGCGGTGGCGTGCGTGGCGTACGGAGGGTGGGACCAGGTCGGCTACCCACCCGTGTCGCCCAGGGCGTTCGCTACGCTCTCGGGGCACACAAGCGAGGTCTACGCCCTCGCCTTCAGCCCCGACGGGGCTCTCCTCGCCACCGGGGAGGCGGGGGCGGTGTTCCGGATCTGGGACACCCGCACGTGGCGGGAGATCCGCACGTTGATCGTGCCTCCGGTGGACCCGGCACGCGGCACGGCCTGTCCCCGGACCTCCCTCGCTTGGAGCCCGGATGGAAGGCTCCTCGCCCTGGGAGGATCGGATTACGGAGGCCCTGTGTACCTGTGGAACATCGAAACCGGAGAGGTGAGAGCCTTCCCCACCGGAGGGCTGGCACGTACGCGGGACGTCATCTTCAGCCCCGATGGCTCCCTTCTTGCTGGATCCTTCCCCCTCTTGATGGGTTCCGAACCAGAAGGAACCATAGTGTGGGATGTATCGACCGGTGATGTGCTCCAGGTTCTGCCCGTGGCCTACCATCTGGAGTTCACTGTGGACGGGGATCACCTCTTGGTTGCCACGCTGGATTGGTCCCAGGAACCGCTGCGTTTCTCCCCACGGATCGTGCTGTGGGAGGTCGGAACGTGGGCCGAGACCCTGGTGCTTGAGGGTCTGTGGGCACCTTTCACCCTCAGCCCCTGCGGGGAGTACTTGGCCACTGTGCCCGGCGCGCGGGGCTCGGTTGTCGTGGTCGAGCTGGCGACCGGTGTAGTTCGGGCGCAACTCGGCGACAGTTCGCTCGGCCACGGGCTGTCTGGGCACGAGGTGGCCACACTTATCAGCTTCTCCCCGGATGGCAGACACCTCGCGCTCGTGGGCACCGATGGCGTGCTGCGCCTCTGGGAGTGGACCACAGGGGGGGTCGTGCGCACGCCGGCGGCCCACGTGCGCACCGCAGGTTTCAGCCCGGACGGTCTCACCCTCGCTACCGCCTCCAAGGGGAGCTTGACCATCGAGATCTGGGATGCAGCGACCCTCCAGCTCGCAGGGCGCCTCCCTGGCCACGAGGTCGCAACGGACTGGGCCGACCTCCGTATCTCCCCGGACGGGGCGATTCTCGTCACCACCGCCCGGTCCGAGGTCGTCTTCTGGGACCTGCCCGCGGGCGCGCGACGCGGCTCCGTGATGCTCCCCCGCCAGGTAGGGTCGGTGGCCTATCACCCGGTGAGGAGCGTCGTCGCGGCGGGTGCCGTGCGCTCTCTTCGAGCTGAGATCACCCTGTGGGATGCGCACACCGGGGACGTCGTCCTCGCCCTCGATGGTCACCGGGACGGTGTTCTCTCGCTGGAGTTCGCTCCGGCGGGCGATCTCCTGGCATCAGGGGGAGCCGATGGTGTGGTGCGCCTCTGGGATGTCGCCTCCGGAGCAGAGCACACGGCCCTCCCGACGAACGGCCAAGCCGTCGTCGCCGTTGCCTTCAGTCCCGATGGGGGCTTGCTCGCCGCGGCCTCGATCCCATGGTGGCACGGTGCGGCGTACTCCACACCGAAGTTCCTTCGCGATTGGCGGTACCCGCCCGCGGTGAGCCTATGGGACGTGAAGACGGGGGAACAGCTGCGCGTGTTGGAGGGACGAAGCGGCCTACTGGCCTTCTCCCCGTGCGGCGCTTACCTAGCCATGGCCCACGCAGATGGGGTGGAGGTTGTCGAGGTTGCCACGGCCGCCGAGGTTGCGGTGTTCGGTGAGACGGGCGAAGCGCCGCTCCAGTTCACCCCCGACGGGCGGTACCTCCTAACGCGGTCGCAGGAAGGCGCGGTGCGGTTTCGGAGCTTCCCCGACGGTGAAGTCGCGCGGGAGATACCGACCGTGAGCGCAGATGCGGTGGTTCTCGACCCGAAGCGGGGGCTGCTCTACACCGCACTCAGCTCCTCCTATCCCTTCTACTACGGGAGCAGGCAGCCGGTGAACCTGGGAGCGGTGGTGGCGTGGTACGTAGGGGACCTGCTCGGCCCTTAGGCTGACCTCTCCCCAAGCCTGCTATCGAGGTTCTGCCGGGGTTCTCCAGGTCCCCCCGCCAGGCCATGCCCCGAGTTGCCGCCGTCGCAGAGCCGGACTACCATGAGCGGGCGGGTCCGTAGCTCAGGGGTAGAGCAGCCGGCTCATAACCGGTTGGTCGCAGGTTCAAACCCTGCCGGGCCCACAAAATCGGTGCACCGGTGCGCGGTTTGCCGGTTGAGGAGGGGGGATGAGGAAGGTCTTCGTGAACGTCGATGGCACGGCCCGCGGCAATCCCGGGGACGCAGCGATCGGGGTCCTCGTGACCGACGAGAAAGGCCAGAACCTTGCCCAGGTGGCAAAGCTCATCGGTCGGGCAACGAGCAACGTCGCGGAGTACAAGGCCCTCCTCGAGGGGATCCGCCTGGCCATCGAGCTTTCCCCGGACGAAACCGTGTTCCTCACCGACAACCAGCTCGTTGCCAATCAGGTGAACGGGTTCTACAAAGTGCGCGAGCCCCATCTCGATCACCTGAACCGCCACGCCCTCGACCTCCTCGCCGGCCTTCCTCGGTGGCGGGTGAACTGTGTGGATCGGGAGATCAACCATCCTGCTCATCGACTGGCGGAGCAAGCGTTTCGCGAGCGAAGCCGTCAGGAGCGCGAACGAAACGAACTCATCCAGGAAATCGGGTACCTCCTGGAGGGTATGTCTGTGGAGGATCTTCGGCGCCTCGTTGCCCACGTGCGATCGCTCCGCCCCTAGAGCGAATGCGCATTGTTCTGCAGAGGGTAACCGAGGCAACCGTCCGCAGCGAAGGGCACGAGGTCGCGCGGATCGGCCGCGGGCTGCTCCTGCTGGTGGGCATCGGGAAAGGGGACACTGAGCAGGAGCTCCGATTCTGGTCACGGAAGATCCCCGGCCTGCGCATCTTCCCTGACGCGAACGGCCGGATGAACCGTTCACTGCGCGAGATGGGAGGCGAGATTCTCTGCGTATCCCAGTTCACGCTCCACGGCGACGCATCCCGAGGCCGACGCCCGGGGTTCGACCAGGCCGCTCCGAGCGCCGTAGCCGCCAACCTGTATGACACCTTCCTCCGCCTTCTCCGCGAAGAGGGAGTCCCCGTTCAGAGCGGGCTGTTCGGGGCAAAGATGTCGGTCTCCCTCGTCAACGATGGGCCCGTGACCTTGATCTTGGAGCGCTCGCCGGCACAATTGGGACACACCTAAGGAGGGTTCATGGCTGCAGTTCCGAAACAACGAAAGTCGCACCGGGAGGTCCGGATGCGCCGTGCCCATTGGCGAGCGCAGATGGTTCCTGCCGTTGCTTGTCCCCAGTGCCACGAGTTCCGCCTCCCCCATCGAGTATGCCCATCCTGCGGGTACTATAACGGGATGGCCGTGGTGGAGACGGGCGAGAAAAAGAAAAAGCAGTAGCGCCTACGACACCGGGCGCCCTTCCACAAGCAGGATCGGAAGCGCAACCACCATCAGCATCGCTCCGAAGAGAAACGCGGCACGGAACCCGATGAAATCAGCGACAAACCCTCCGGCAAGGGCGCCAAGCACGTTGCCGAGCCCGGCCACTGCGTTGTAGATCCCCAGGCCTTGGCCATGGAGTCCGTGCGGCGAGAGTCTGGACACAATCGCCGTCACAGAAAGCTGGAAGAACGCCCACGTGGCCCCCGCCACGCCCCACAACACGGGCAGAAGCCAGCGGGCAGTCACCGGCGTGGCAAGGGCGAACCCGACGAACATCCCCGCCCGACCGAGGAGCGCCAGCGCTGCCGCAGGCCGGTGCCCCCATCGCGCAACTGCCCTTCGCGCCCACCCGAAGGCGACCACGCTCACCCCGTGATGAGCGACGGACAGGGCGAACACAAGCGCGCTGGGCCACCCCAGCGCCTGGCGGACGAACACCGGGAACGGCGCGAAGACCATCGCGAAGCCAATGAACGCCAACAGGGCAGAGTAATAGACCAGCACGAGATCCGGCCCGAACGCGGTCCGACCCTGCATGAACCGCACCAGTTGCGATGGCCGGATGGACTCGTAGAGGTGGATCGGCCCTGTGCGGAACCGTTCGTAGAGGAAGTTGCCCACGCTCACAACGACGTCGCGGAGCGAAGGGGTCTGGGACCCCGCCTGAGGCTCGCGGATCTGGCGTACGCCGACGGCGATCGCCAACAGCGAGAGAGCGGCAACGATGAGCCCTAGCGAACGCAGTCCCCATCCTTCCCCAAGCCAGCGCACGACAAGCGAGGTCCATCCTGCACCCAAGGCCAGACCCAAAGTCCATCCGACCCCGCAGTAGACGTTGAACCGCGCGATCTCCCGCTCCCACTGTTCCTTGGGAAAGCGGGCGAGCACCAAAAGGAATGACACCGAGGCCCCTGCCATCCAGGAGAACGCCGCCCACCCGTTGACGAGGAACAGCTGGGGCAGCCCCGTGACCAGCGGGAGCACCAGGTACGCCAGCGCAACCCCCAGGAAGGCCAGGGAGACAAACAGCCGCCGGCGGGGGGTGGAATCGAGAACACGCCCCCAGATCAAACTTGCCACGACGTTCATCACGCTCCCCACCGCAGTGAGCGTTCCCACACCGCCAGCGGTCGCCCCCAGGAAGTAGGCGTAGAGCGGCAAGAGGGGAGACGCAGCACCCATCGCCGCGTTGGCGAGCACGAACGCCCAGTACCACCGGGGAGCACTCATGCTTCCTCCACAAAGGGCACGGATTCCCGTAGTCCATTGGGGTCGGGAATCTCGAGCACGATGGAACCGCCGTATCCGTTAGCCCCCAGCGCTTCAAGTGCTTGGGGCCAGGCTACGCCTCCCTGCCCAAGCGTGAGGTGATCATCCTGTTCCCCCCGGTTGTCGTGGAGGTGAACATGGACGAGCCGCTCTCCCAAGGCCGCCACGTAGGCCACGGGATCCCCTTTTGTGGTGTGGAGGTGGCCGAGGTCGAGGCACGCCCCAAGGTCCGGGAAGCGGTCCAGGAAGAGGTTATGGTCGTCCGAGGTGTAGATCATGTCCCAGCCCCGACCGCGCTGCTTGTTCTCGATCGCCACCCGTACCGCCCCGCGCCGAGCACGGGCGAGCACAACCTCCAACGCAAACGAGAACCTGCGCCACGCCTGATCCCGTTCTCCGTCCAGCGCGAGGTAGTCGACGTCCACATGTCCCGGATGCACCACCACGATGCGCGACCCGAGATCATCGGCCAGGCCCACGGCTTGCACCACTTCGCTCAACGCCGCCGCGGCGAGGGACGGCAGCGGAGAGGCGAGGTTCACCCCGTAAATCGGAGCGTGGACCGTGGACCACAGATCCCGTGCCTCTAGCTCCTCGCGTAGCGCGCGGCGATCCCCTGGGCCGAGGTCTTGTGGGTACGCAGCGCGTGGGTCGGCTCTCAGCTCGACCCCTCCCAAACCCAGCTCCGCCGCGAGGTCCAGCCACCGCAGGAGGTGCATCCCCGGCCAAAGGAAGGTCGACAACCCGAACCGACGGAGGTCCATCGTCTAGCCCATCCGGAGGCCACCGTTGGCGGAGACCGTTTCCCCCGTGACGTAGCCCGCCTCTTCCGAACACAAGAACGCGATCACAGAAGCGATCTCTTCCGGGCTGGCCACACGGCCGAGCGGAATCTGGGACCGGATCTCGTCTCCCCGTGTCGCCAGCGCCTCCAGGTTGATCTCTGTGGCCACGAACCCCGGGCACACCGCGTTTACCGTGATTCCAAGCGGCGCCACCGCCAGGGCAAGGGACTTCGTGAGGCCCAACAGGCCCGCCTTGGCTGCCGCGTAGTGGACCCCGTGGGCCGAGCCCGTGAGGGCGCGCAGAGAGGAGATGTTCACGATCCGGCCGAACTTCGCTTCGCGCATGTAGGGAACGGCATAGCGAGACAAGATGAACGCCGATGTAAGCCCAACCCGAAGCATTCGCTCCCAGTCCTCGAGCGACAATTCCTCCCACGGGATTCGCTGCACATAGCCCGCGTTGTTCACAAGGATGTGCAGTCCCCCCAGTCCTTCCGCCGCCTCGTGGATGAGATCCCGTCCCTGATCGAGATCCGCCAGATCGGCCTGGAGGATGAAGGCGCGACATCCCAGGCGCTGGATCGCCGCCGCCACCTCCTCTGCCGCCGTACGCTGAGTACGGTAGCTCAACGCTACGTCGCAGCCCCGCGCCGCCAGCTTCACCGCGATAGCCGCGCCGATCCCTCGCGAACCGCCGGTCACGAGTGCGCACCGTTTCATCGAACCCCCTAGGTTCCGAACAGCCGATCTCCGGCGTCCCCAAGCCCGGGCCGGATGTAACCGTGAGCATCGAGCTCCCGGTCAAGAGCTGCCGCGTACACCGGGAGATCGGGGTGGGCCCCCTGCAGCACACGCAGACCCTCGGGAACAGCGACCAAACACAGAAAGCGAACATCCTGCGCTCCCCGCGCCTTGACCATCTGCACCGCGTGGGCGGCCGACCCGCCCGTGGCGAGCATCGGATCTACAACGATCACCAGCGCGTCGCCGAGGTTTGCGGGGAGTTTGGCATAGTACTCGACGGGCCGGAGGGTTGTCGGATCGCGGTAGATCCCGATGTGTCCGATCCGGGCGCTGGGAATGAGCGCAAGAACGCCATCGAGCATCACGATCCCCGCCCTGAGGATGGGAACGAGTACCACCGGACGGGCGAGGTCGACCCCAGCGGTTCGCTCAAGCGGAGTCTCTACCTCCAGTTCGCGCAGTGGAAAGTCCCGCGTGATCTCGTACACCATGAGGGCGGTAACCTCCTCGAGGATCTGGCGAAACTGGAGGCGGTCCGTGCGCCGGTCGCGCAGACGGGTGAGTTTGGCCCGGATCAGAGGGTGCTCCACAAGGACAAAAGCTCCCATGTCGAAACCTTAGAGTAGCTTCCTACCGCGCGAGCGCAACCTAGATGAGAGAGAAGTACTCGTGATTCTCGCCGAGGATACCGTCCAGGTAGACCAACCACAATTTGAGGGTCTTGTAGAGCGAGGCGACGAGCCACCTCCTCACCTCATCACGAGGACCGATCATGCCGTAGACCCGTTCCCCAAGACTGTGCTGCGGTGGGAACCCCTGCAACCACCGCGCCAGGGCTTCCCCGACGTCGCGGAGGGTACACACCCTTTCTGGATCGAGTTTCGGAGCTACACGGAGCGAAGGGATGCACACGAGCACCGACGGCACCTCGCCGTTCCCGACGCTGTGCGTGAGGCGGTTGATGTTCCAGAGCAACGCATACGAACACGGGTGGTGGGCCAGGACCGCGAGCGGCGCTTCCTCACCGTCGACCAGGTTTCGAGCCGAAGCCGACTGGGCTCGTTCCGCCCACCGATCAAGCGTCGCGTCGAGGAACGCCGGGCCTTGACCAATCCCCAACACGACCTCTCCCATCGCCTGGGCCGCCTCGGCCCGATCTGGCGTGTGTTCGCCCAACTGGCGCGCGAGAGAACCGGTTCCGTTTCCAGCTTCAGCCCATTGCAGAAGCGCTACCCCCACATGATCGAGTCTCCGCTGCACGGAGAGCGGGACATCCCCACACCCCCCGAACCGCGGACAGACGCGTCCCGACCCGATCATGCCCATGACCTGCTCCAGGCCTTCCAAGAACCGATGGGCGCACGGCTCGAACCCCCACCGCGGCATGCGATCCCGAACGAGAATCGCCCACCGGGGGAGGGCGATCTCCTCGATGAGGGTGTTGAGGTAGAGGATCTCCTCGTCAAACGCTTCCCGGCCGTCGATCCCCGGCGCCTCCCACCACTCGGCAATGCGCCTGTCCGAGACCTTCACCCTCCCCCCTTGCCGGTTCCCGTCTGAGACCGGTGTCCGAGCGACCTGTCGTAAGTTACGGCGTGACCCGAGCCCTGCATTCTACCCACCTCCCCCCGCACCACAACGAGGCGCCGCCGCTGCACCCCGTCTGCGCTAGATCAGGTTCGCCCTGCTCTCCTTCGACAGAGGAGAACCGCAGTATTGCCCTGCTTCTCTACTCCTCCGCTCTCCGCTCCCAGAACCGTCGAAACCGGTTCTCCGTCCCCGAGATGAGACGACGGATGTTCAGGCGGTGGGTATAGATGACAAACGACACCAAACCCACGATCACCACCCCCACTGCAGGGTGAAGCGTGATCCCAGCGAACAGGTGGAGGAGAAACGCCGCGACAGGGAGAGCCGCAGCCGCCCCGAGCGACCCCACAGAAACAATGCCGGTCCCGAACGCGAGGAGGAAGAACACCCCCACCGCGATCGCCGTGGGAAGGGGCGCCAACGCGAGAAGTACGCCCGCCGCGGAAGCCACTCCTTTTCCCCCCCGAAACCGGAGGTAGGGCGAGTACACGTGTCCCGCCACTGCACCCAGACCCCCACACAGTCCGAGGGACACAAGCGTTCCCTCCAGAAACGGAAGGCGTGGCAGCACGCCTGCGGCGACGCATCCCTTGGCCACGTCCACCGCCATCACCGCAATCCCCACCTTCCACCCCAGGACGCGCAGCGCGTTGGTGCCCCCCACGTTTCCTGAACCATGGCAACGGATGTCCACCCCCCGCAGTCGTCCGGCGATGTACGCCGTGGGGATGCCCCCGAGAACGTAGCCAAGCACCGCGATCAGGAGATAGGGAACCCCGGGCACAGCGTGATGATAGCAGGCTTCCCCCTTCCCTCCTACCCGTGGAACCCGGGCCGGGCGGGCGGTGTACATCGAGTAGAGGTGATCGAGATGAAGAGAGGACTCACTGCGATCTTTGTCCTAGCAGGTTGCGCCGTCGGCTTCGCCCAGTCCGGCGTGTCCCCGCTGGGCCTGATCCCATCCCCTGTTCCAGGCCTTTCGGCTTCGATCTGGACGGAGAAGAGCCAGTACACGGTTGGAGAAACAGCGCGGATCCACTTCTACATCTCCCAAGCCGCGTACGTGTACATCTTCGACATCGAGCCCACGGGGAACGTTCGACTGATCTTCCCCAACCCCTACTCACCGAACGCGTACCGCCCGGCGGGAACCCATGTACTCCCCGACCAGTCCACGTATCAGTTCCGGGTTTCTCCCCCCACGGGCACGGAGACGCTCCAGCTCGTGGCCAGCACCCGACCTCTCTCGTTCCCCATGGGGACCTACTCCGATCCCTATCCACTCCTCGGCCCAACCGTCGAGTCCGGCAAAGTCGCAGTGCTGGGCCTCGTCCCCGAGCCGGGCTGCGGGTGCTACGTCACGGCGTGGACCACGTTCCAGATCGTGGGGGCATCCATCGGACCCGGCTACTGGCCGTGCCCGCCGTGCTGGGGCATCACGCCGTGCCCGCCGTGCAGCGGCACGGGCTACATCTCCCCTGGTATGGGTTGGTTCTGGAGCCCATCCGGAAACTGGCAATTCTTCATCGGTGAGTGTCCGAGTGGGCCTGGGTACTGCTGGTACGTCGGCCCGGATGGGCAGTGGAGGTTCAAGGTTCAGCTCTGTTTCGGGAACTGCCCCTAGCGAGGGCCAGCCTCCCCAGGGG
>DLNB01000021.1 GCA_002479455.1 Acetothermia bacterium UBA7521 | reverse complement strand
ACCCAGGTTCAGGCCCTCGACCGCAGGCAGCCGATGCTCCCGATGCGCCCTGGCCAGATCGAGCGTCGGACCCACGACTACAAGCGCAACGGTACCGTGCAGCTGTTCGCAGCGCTGGAGGTTCATGCCGGGCGGGTCATCCCGCGGATCGAGGACCGTCACCGCTCCCGGGAGTTCCTGGCGTTCATGAACCAGCTCCTCCGGGTGTACCCCGAAGGACAGATCCACGTGATCCTCGACAACATGATCACCCACCGCTCGAAGGAAGTGAAGGCCTGGCACGCCAAGCCCACGCACCGACGGGTGGCGTTCCACTTCCTCCCGACCTACCCGTCGTGGCTGAACCTGATCGAGGTCTTGTTCAGCCTGGTGGAGGCGAACGTCATCCGGCGGGGGGGGTGTTCCCAACGAAGGAGGATCTGGTAGGGAAGATCCTCGCCTACATCGACCGCTTCAATACCGAAGGCCGCCCGTTCCGCTGGACGAAGACCGCCGACCAGATCTTCCGCTCACTCAGTAAGCTGACGAGACACTAGAACTGGGACAGGAAGCGAATGTCATTCTGGAAGAACAGGCGGATGTCCTCGACCCCCCAGCGGAGCATCGCCATCCGTTCCACCCCCAGTCCGAACGCGAACCCGGTGACCTCCTCCGGGTCGTAGCCGACCTCGGTCAGCACCGCCGGGTCCACCATCCCCGCCCCCATGATCTCCAGCCAGCCTCCGGCATGGCGCGTGGTGAGCCCTTGCCCCTGGCGGCGGATGTGGACCTGGGCTGACGGCTCGGTGAACGGGAAGAAGTCGGCAGAGATGCGCATCTCGTACCCTGGGCCGAAGAACGCCTGGACAAACTCGCCCAGGATCCACTTCAGGTGGGCCATCGTGAGACCCTTGTCCACCCACAGAAGCTCGATCTGATGGAACACCGGGGAGTGGGTGGCGTCGGGGTTGTCCCGACGGTAGCACCGGCCCGGGCAGACGATGCGCACCGGGGGCGGCTGCGACTTCATCACCCGGATCTGGACCGGCGAGGTGTGGGTGCGCAGGAGGCGACCCTCTTCGATGTAGAACGAGTCCCAGTCGTCACGGGCCGGGTGATCGGCGGGGATGGCGAGGGCCTCGAAGTTGTAGTAGTCGGTCTCCATCTCTGGGCCGCTCGCCACGTCGAACCCGAGCTTCATGAAGATGTCCTCGATCTCCCGCCGCACCTGGGTCAGCGGGTGGATCCGCCCCAGCGGCCGCCACTTCCCGGGCAGGGTGAAGTCGTGCCGCTCGGCGGCGAGGCGTGAACCCACGGCCTTGCGCTCCACCTCGGCTTGGAGCCCTTCGAGCGCGGAGGTGATCTCCCCTTTGAGCGCGTTGAGGAGCTTCCCGGCTCCGGCTCGGGCCTCAGGCGGCAGGGTGCGCAGGGCATCGAACACGGCTGTGACCGATCCCTTGCGGCCGAGGAAGCGGACGCGCAGGGCCTCCACCGCTGCCGGATCGTGGGCCGAGGTGCTCGCCTCTACCCACTCCTTCCGCACTTCCTCGCACCGCGCCCGCAGCTCGTCCGGGGTCATTGTAAGGTCGATTATACGTGCCGGAGCTGAACTTGGACATCGGACTTCGCTCCTCTAAAATGGCATGGTCGTTGGGCAGCTGGAAGGACAAGCCCGGGTTCTTGAGGAGGGGACATGGATCACGCGCGGCGACGGGAGCAACTGTGGCAGAGGGCGCGGGAACAGAGGTTGGACGCGTTTCTCGCCATCAGTGTAGAGCGGTCGGACCGGCCAAACCTGCGGTACGTCACCGGGTTCACCGGTTCGTTCGGGATCCTGGTGGTGCGGGCGAAACCGCTCTTCATCACCGACTCCCGGTACACGGAACAGGCGGGGAAGGAGGTCCCGGGGCTCCCGATTGAGGAAGTGAAGGGTCGCTGGCTCTCTTGGCTCGCCGAGAAGCTGACTGCGCTCGGCGTGAAACGCGTGGGACTGGGAGCCCACCGGACGAGCCTCCACGTCTACCAGGAGCTCACCCGGCTTGCCCCAGGGATCGAGTTCGTCCCTCAGGCGGGGGTGATCGAGGACCTGCGACGGATCAAGTCTGCCGACGAGATCGCACGCATTGCCGCCGCAGCCCAGCTCACCGACGCCGGGCTGAAATGGGTCCTCGGCCAGGTGGCCGCGGGGAAGAGGGAGCGCGACGTGGCGCTCGACCTCGAGATCTGGTACCGCCGGCACGGCGCAGAGGCTGTGGCGTTCGACCTCATCGTGGCGAGCGGCCCGGGAAGCGCGATGCCGCACTATCGGCCAGGAGAGAGGATCATCGCCCGCGGGGACGTTGTCCTGTTCGACATCGGTGCCCAGGTAGACGGGTACTGCGCGGATCTCACCCGCGTCGTGGCGGTGGGGGACCCCGGCGGGGAGGCGCGCGAGATCTACCGCATCGTGCTTGAGGCAAACCGCGCCGGCCTGGCGGCGGTGCGGGAGGGGAAGGCAGGGAAGGATGTGGACGCGGCGGCCCGCGACGTGATCACCGAGGCCGGGTACGGTGACAAGTTCGGCCACGGCCTCGGTCATGGGGTGGGGCTGGAGATCCACGAGGCGCCGGGGGTGGGGCCGGCATCCGAAGACACGCTTGCCATGGGCAACGTGGTCACCATCGAGCCGGGGGTCTACCTTCCCGGGCGGTTCGGGGTGCGGATCGAGGACCTCATCGCGGTGACCGCGGACGGTTGTCAGACCCTGTCTGGCTTCCCCAAGGATGAGCTCATCGTTCTGTAAAGAGAAGGCTCGGGTATGGACCTCGCCGACCTCGCAGCGCGTGTGGAGAGGAAGACCCGCATCGCGGTCTCGTCGCGGGACATGGAGCGGGTTCTCGCTGCGCTCCTCGCCTCGGAGGACATGTGGCGGATTGCGGAGCTGACCCGCATCCCTCTGCTCGCTCTCTGCGCAGGGCTGCGTGCGCTTGCCGAGGAAGGGTGGGTGAGGTGGGACACGGGCCTCATCCGGTTGACCGAGGACGGTGAGCGGGCTTGCGCGCTGCTGGGTGTCGCCTCGGCTCCCACCCTGGACTGCCCCCGGTGCGGGGGAAGGGGGGTTGAGACGGGCCTCCTGCGGGACGTTGCCCGCGCGTTCCACCGCGTGGCGGCGGACCGGCCGGATGCAGCGCAGGAGTTCGACCAGGGGTACGTCACCGAAGGAACGACGATCGCCCGTGTCGCCCAGATGTGGCGGCACGGGGACCTCGCGGGGAAGGACGTCCTCGTCGTGGGGGACGACGACCTCGTCTCGGTCGCCGCGGCCCTCACCGGGCTGCCTCAGCGGGTGGCGGTGCTCGACGTTGATCCCCGGATCACGTCGTTCATCGGGAAGGTCGCGAAACGGGAGTCGCTGCAGATCGAAATTCTTTCGCACGATCTCCGCGCGCCCCTGCCGCCCTCACTCGAGAGGGCGTTCGACGCGTTCGCCTGCGATCCCACGGAGAGCCTACCCGGATTCCTCCTGTTCGCCGGGCGGGGGCTGTCTGCCCTCCGCGGTCCCGGGGGCGCGGGGTACCTCGGGCTCACCCATGCGGAGGCGTCGCTTTTCAAGTGGCATGCGATCCAACGGCAACTCGTCACGTGGGGTGCGGTGATCACCGACCTCCGCGACGGGTTTCACGCCTACGTGAACTGGCCGTACGTGGAGACGATGCGCGGGTGGGAGCACCTTCCGGTGCGGCGCGTTCCGGGGAGGCGCGAGCCGTGGTACAGGTCCGCGCTGGTACGGGTCGAGCTCGTCACGGAGGCAGGGGTCGATCTCGGCGTGGTCGATGGCGATATCTTCCTTGACGACGAGGCGTCAACGACCTGAAGCGGGACAGAGGGTTCTTACCGTTCCAGCTGCATCGCTCGGGGAACGCGGTAACAGTTCACCGGCGTTTGCCCTATAATGCCCCCTGACGATGGCACGCCAGAAAGGGCAAGCAAGCGAAACGAGGGAACGCGAGCCGGGAATGGGGATGGCTCCCATCATCCCCCGCCGGGTGTTTTTCACCCGCGGCGTAGGACGCCATAAGGAGGAGTTACGCTCGTTTGAGCTTGCCCTCCGTGATGCAGGGATCGAGAAGCTGAACTTGGTCCACGTGTCGAGCATCCTTCCCCCAGCGTGCAAGGTGGTGTCGCGCACCGAGGGTCTGAAGTCCCTTGCGCCCGGGCAGGTCGTGTTCTGTGTTTTCTCCCGCTGCGCGTCGAGCGAGCCCCATCGTCTGATCGCCGCGTCTGTGGGGTGCGCCATTCCCGCGGACCGCGCCGCGTACGGCTACCTGTCCGAGTACACCTCGTTCGGGAAGAAGGAGAAGCAGGCGGGGGATCACGCCGAGGACCTCGCCGCCTCGATGCTCGCCTCGACCCTCGGGATCGAGTTCGACGACGAGCTCGTGTGGGACGCGAAGAAGGAGATCTGGAAGATCTCCGGGAAGATCGTGCGCACGATGAACATCACCCAGTCGGCGGTCGTGGACAGCAGGGGCTACACCACGGTTGTCGCCGCGGCGGTCTTCCTTCCGTAAGACCATGGCTCGGGGACAGGAGAAGCGGCGGTACCTCAAGTCGCCGGTCGAGCAGCTCGACCCGACCGCGTTCGATGCGGTTCCCCTCCTCAGGGCGATGGGGAAGACGGCGTTTCAGGCGCGGAACCTTGCCCGGGCGGCCGAGATCTACGATCGGATGCTCGCCGATCGCGATTGCACGATCATTCTCTGTCTCGCGGGGTCCCTCGTCAGCGCTGGCCTCGGGCGAACGATCGCCACCCTTCTCGAGCAGAACATGGCCGATGCCGTCGTGTCTACCGGGGCAAACATCGTGGACCAGGACTTCTTCGAGGCCCTTGGCTACCACCACTACATTGGGAATCCCGATGTGGACGACAACGTCCTCCGAGAGCTGCACATCGATCGCATCTACGACACGTTCATCGACGAAGACGAGCTGCGGATTTGCGATCACACCACGGCGGAGATCGCGGAGGATTTGCCGCCGCGGGCGTACTCGTCGCGGGAGTTCATCGGAGAGATGGGGAAGTGGCTCGTGGCGCGGGACAAGGGCCACGGCTCGATCACCCGTGTCGCCTACGAGAGGAGGATTCCGATCTTCTGTCCGGCTTTCTCCGACTCCAGTGCCGGGTTCGGCCTCGTCTACCATCAATGGCACAGGCCGGAGGAGCACGTGGCCATTGATTCGGTGAAGGACTTTCTCGAGCTGACGAAGATCAAGGTTGCTTCGCGGGAGACAGGCTTGGTCATGATCGGGGGCGGAGTCCCCAAGAATTTCGCCCAGGACATCGTCGTTGCCGCGGACATCCTGGGGGTGGACGCCCCGATGCACCGCTACGCGGTTCAGATCACCGTGGCGGATGTGCGCGATGGGGGGTTGTCCAGCTCGACCCTCAAGGAGGCGAGCTCGTGGGGCAAGGTCGCCCAGGGTCTCGAGCAGATGGTGTTCGCTGAGGCGACCCTCGCGTTGCCCCTCCTCGTGAGCTACGTCTACCATAAGGGAGCGTGGAAGGACCGTGCCGCCAAGCGGTTGAGCGACACGCTCACCGCGGTTCCCACTTGCCGATAGGGTCGTCACCCGTTGAGGGCGCCGCTCCCTCCACTACAATCCGCCGCGTGGCTCGGACCTCTGTCTCGGGACGGGCTGTGTCCGCCAGCAGGTGTGCGGGCGATTGTCTTCATCTCGGCCAACGTCGCAGGGGGGTGAACGATGCGTGGACTGGGAAGGCAACTCGTGGTCGAACTGTGGGGTTGCAGCGGGGCCACGAACGATGCGGAGGAGATCCGCCGGGCTCTCCTTCGGGCGGTGGAGCGGGCGGGGGCCACGGTGATCGAGGTCTACGTCCACCCGTTCAATCCCCACGGGGTATCGGGGATGGCGATGCTTGCCGAATCCCACATCTCGGTGCACACCTGGCCTGAGACGGGGTACGTCGCGTTGGACGTGTTCACGTGCGGAGAGGCCGTGGTCCCGGAAGGAGCGGTGGAAGAGCTGTGCGACCTGTTCCGCCCTCAGCACACGAGCGTGGTCGAGATCACGCGGGGGCTCCAACGGTGAGGGCGGAGTGGCTTTCGGAGGAGCAAGCACCGGGAGTCCGGTTTTCGCTCGCGATTGAAGAGCACCTCCTTCGGAACCGTACCGCGTACCAGGAGATCGAGCTCGTCCGGACGCGGGCGCTGGGTCGAGCCCTCGCCCTCGACGGCCGGATCATGCTCACGGAACGGGATGAGGCGTTCTACCACGAGATGCTCGTTCACCCCGCGCTGCTGGCTCATGCGTGTCCGCAGCGGGTGCTCATCGTGGGCGGCGGAGACGGGGGCGCGGCGCGCACCGCGCTTGACCACCCCTCGGTCCGAGAGGTAACGCTTGCCGAGATCGACCGCGAGGTGATCGCGGCAGCGCGCACGCACCTTGCATCGGTCCACCGCGGGGCACTCGATGATCCCCGCGTGCGGGTTGAGATCGTTCCTGCTGAGGCGTTCCTCCCCCTGTGCCGCGAGGCGTTCGATGCGATCGTGGTGGATTCCACCGACCCGGTGGGTCCTGGCCAGCCTCTCTTCGAGCATGCGTTCCTGGTCTCGTGCCGGAGGGCGCTGCGTCCGGGAGGGGCGATCGCGCTCCAGGCCGGCTCTCCGTTCTACCACCCTCGCGTCTTGAGAGGCCTCGTCGCCGCTCTGCAGCGGACATTCACCTGCGTCCACCCGTACTTGGGGTTCGTTCCCAGCTATCCGTCGGGCCTGTGGGCGTACGTTCTCGCGGGCGACGAAGATCTCGTGCTGGATAAAGAAACCCTCTGGGAGCGGTTTACGTCCCGTGGGCTGACTGCGCGGTACTACACTCCGCAGCTCGGTGGCGCAGCGTTTGCTCTCCCCCGGTTTGTGGAAGAGCTGTTGGAAAAGGAGGAGCGATGATCGGACCGTTGAGGTTCCTTGGGCTGAACACTCCGTTCGAGGAGGCACGGGTGGCGTTGTTGGGGGTGCCACTCGAGCGCACTGTGTCGTACCGCGGCGGACCCGCCCAGGCCCCCACCGCGATTCGATCCGCATCGGATTCGATCGAGCTCTATTCCCGGATTTTCGAGAGGGACCTTGCCCAGATCGGGGTGTGCGACCTGGGCGACGTGGATTCCCACCTCCCGATGGAGGAAATGCTCCGTCTGGAAGAGCGGGAGGTGGGACGGGTCCTTCGCGAGGGGAAGGGAATCGTCGTCCTCGGGGGCGAGCATACCGTTGCCCTGCCCGCGATCCGTGCTGCGGCCGGCATCGGAGCGATCCAGGTGGTGGCCCTCGATGCCCACACGGATCTCCGGGAGGAGTACGGCGGAGAGAGGATTGCTCACGCCACGGTCCTGCGCCGGGCGTCCGAGGTTGCCCAGCGACTCGTGATCGTGGGAGCGCGGTCGTTTTTCGGGGCCGAGGCCGGTGAACCGGTGTTCGCCGAGCCGGCGGAACTCGTGACGAGGCTGGACCCGGAGATTCCGGTCTGGCTGACCCTCGATCTTGACGCCCTCGACCCGTCGGTGTGCCCTGGAGTAACCAACCCCGAGCCCGGGGGGCTCAGCTACGGGGCGACGATCGAGATCTTCCGATCCTTGATGCGATTCCCGGTGGTGGGGATGGACCTCGTCGAGCTTGCTCCGCCGTTTGACCCATCGGGCGTGTCCGCGATCACCGCGGCCAAGCTCGTCTTGGAGGCAGTTGCTGCGTTCTGGGGCAGGTAGGCGCTCATTCTGTGGAGCGACCAGGATGGGGAGAGAGACGGGCGAGAAAGCCCACGACTTCGGCGGAGGTGGGGAGCGAAGCGGGTCCACTGCTGCTACGGGTGGCGGAAAGAGCGATTGCTGCTGTCGCAAACCCGACTGCTTCGTACGGCCCCCGTCCGGCGGCGAGCCGCGCGGCCAAAGCCGCGCTGAACCCGTCCACGGTTGAGCTTGGGTCGGCCGCAGGCTGGCCGTGGCCGGGGAACCGGGTGACTCCACCCTTCTCGACGAGGTATGTTCCGTCCGCCCCGGCGACGACTACGGCGTTCCGCGCTCCGCGATCGAGGAACACCTGACTCGCCCGGGTAGCGTCGTCGAGCCCACCGCTCGACGGCCCGGCTTGGAGGAACTCATCTCGGGTCCCGACAAGGTAATCCACGCCCTCCCAGGGAAACGCGGAGTCGCGGAGCAGCGGATGGCTGGCGACAACGGAACAGGAAGAGGACAGGCCGCCGAGCAGAGCCCGCAGGGCGAGAACCGGGAGGGCGAGATCGAGGAGCACCGCATCCGCTTCCCGAATCCGGGGGAGGTGGCGTTCGACGTACGCCTCGTCCAGCTTCTCATTCGCCCCTGAAGCGTGGGCAGCAAGGTAGTTTCGGTTGGGTCCGACGAGCACGAGCGACGCGCCGGTGGGCGCATCCTGCGCCTTCGCGACACCTTCTGTGTGAATCCGTTCCTCGGTCAACCGAGCGAGGATCTCGCTGCCGAACGGATCGAGTCCCACGCATCCGTACACAGCGACGTCGCCTTCCAGCCGGGCCGCGGCGATCGCCTGCAGCGTCCCCGTTCCTCCGGGCTCACGTGCGAAGCCGCGACTTGGAACGGTCTCCCCGGGGCGGGGCAGGCGATCTACCGCAGCCACGAGGTCGATGCCGAGCCTTCCCACCACCGCGATCTTCACAGCGTGACCGTCTCGTGCCACTCCGCGATATGGGCTCGACATCCGTGCGTCGAGAGCTGGGCAGCCAGGGCTCCCAACGCAGGGGCCTCCCCGTGGGCGAGATACACCTGGTCAGGATCGGCGTGGAGCGCCCAGTCCACGAGGATCGGGAGGTCGGCGTGGGCGGAGAGACCCTCGATCTTGTGAACAGAAGCCCGCACAGGGACGATCGAACCTAGCACCTCGACCCGCGATGCCCCGTCCTCGATTTCCCGTCCCAGGGTTCCCACCGCCTGGTACCCCACAAACACGAGGGCCGACTCCGGTCGGGGGAGGTTGTTGCGGAGGTGGTAGAGGACCCTTCCTCCTGTGCACATCCCGGATCCGGCGATAATGATCGCTCCCGAGTTCTCCTCGATCTTCTTCGACGCCTGCCGGGTGAGGGTGTACTCGAGAACTTCGAAGTCGAAGGGGTTCTCCCTCTTTCGGAATAGGCCTCGGGCCGGGGCCGGGAACTGCTCTGTGTGGCGCTCGAAGATTCGCGTCGCCTGGGTCGCGAGGGGCGAGTCGAGGTAGATAGGGCAGGCTGGGACTTCCTCCTCACGCCACAGTCGGAACAGAAGGTACAGCACTTCCTGCGTTCGTTCGAGGGCGAACGAGGGGATGACCACATTCCCCCCCTCGGCGAGGGTGTCCACGATCACGTTGCGGAGCTCGGCCACCGACTCCTCCACCGGGGGGTGCTCGCGGTCGCCGTACGTGGATTCCAGGACCACGACATCGGCCTTCGGTGGGTACGTGGGATCTTCGACAAGCGGCTTACCCCGGTTGCCGAGATCGCCCGAGAACACGACCATCTTGCCCTCGGCCTGTATCTCCACGAACGCCGCTCCCAGGATGTGTCCCGCGTCGTGGAACCGGACGCGCACGTCTCCATTGAGGCGGATCTCCTCTCCGTACTTGAGCCGGGCCTGGAACAGATCCAAGGCAGCAACGGCATCGGCCGCGGTGTACAGGGCGGCTTCGCCTTCCTCTTCTTGGATCCGGGCGGCGTCCATGAGCATCACGTGGGCGATGTCGCGGGTGGGGATCGTACATGCGCCTCGGCCCCGAAACCCCTCGCGAACGAGGCGGGGAATCAGGCCCAGGTGGTCGAGGTGGCCGTGGGTCAAGAGGATCCAGTCCATCTCTTTCGGGTCAAACGGGAAGGGCGTGAGGTTGCGGGCCTCCATCTCCGGCAACCCTTGGAACATCCCGCAGTCGACGAGGATTCGCTGGCCGCCGGCCTCGATGTAGAAGCACGATCCGGTTACCGTGCCCGCTGCCCCAGCGAAGGTCAGCCGCATCGCTCGGTCACGCGAGGAGCCCGTGGGCACGGGCTGTCGTCTGGCACTGCGGACATCGGTGTTCCGCAAGGTGCGTGGTGAACTCGTCTCGGAACGCCGCGAAGGCGGTGCGCACGGGAAGGGCCACCGACTGCCCAAGTGGGCACAGAGAGGCGGCCCGCATCGCGTCCACGATCTGGACCATCTGATCGAGGGTTCGGCGATCCGCGGTCGCGGTCTGCAGGTTCGCGATCAGCCGCACCAAGACGTCGGTTCCGCTCCGACAGGGAGCGCACTGTCCGCACGACTCATGGCGGAAGAACCGCAACACGCTCGACAGCATATCCACCATGCACGCCGACTCATCCATAACGAGGACGGCGCCGGAGCCCAGCACTGCGGCCCGCTCGGCGAGCGAGTCGAAGTCGAGACGGACGTCGAGTTCGGTCGGCGCGAGAAACGCTCCCGCGGCTCCGCCAACGAGGATGCCCTTGAGCGTCCGGCCGGGGAGGAGGCCCCCGCCCAGCTCGTGGACCAGCACGCGGAGGGGGGTCCCCATCTCCACTTCGACCAGACCGGGGTAGCGGATGTTTCCGAGAATCGTGTACACCTTTGTCCCTGGGCAGGTAGGAGTTCCGAGGGTGCGGTACCATGCTGGACCCAGGCGTACGATATCCGGGACGTTGGCCAGAGTCTCGACGTTGTTCACCACGGTCGGCTTGGCCCACAATCCACACGTGACGGGGTAGGGCGGCTTGATCCGTGGCCAGCCCCGTTTCCCTTCGAGTGACTCCAGGAGCGCTGTCTCCTCGCCGCACACGTAGGCCCCAGCTCCGGGGCGGACCTCGACGCGGAACGAGAAGTCGGTGTCGAACACCCGTTCTCCGAGGATGCCCAGGGACTTCGCATCCCGGATCGCCCGTTCGGTGCGGGCAATGGAGAGTTGGTACTCCCCGCGGATGTAGATGATGCCCACGTGGGCGCCCACGGCGTACCCGGTGATCGCCATCGCCTCGAGGAGCTTGTGCGGGTCCCCTTCGAGGATGAGACGGTCCTTGAACGTCCCCGGCTCTCCCTCGTCGGCGTTGCAGACCACGTAGCGTTCTGGGTCGGCCGCCGTGCGCACGGCGGACCACTTGATTCCGGTGGGAAACCCGGCTCCGCCACGGCCGCGGAGCCCGGACCGCTTCACCGCGTCGATCACCGCGTCGGGGGTCATCTCCGTGACCGCTTTCCCGAGGGCCTCGTACCCGCCTGTGGCGATGTACTCCTCGATCTTCTCCGGGTCGATGACCCCGCAGTTGGAGAGAACGACACGCTTCTGGCGGGTGAGGACGTCGGCCGGTCGAGCTGCGGGAGCAGTGGTCGGGAGGAGCAGTCGCCGGACAGGGCGGCCCTTCAGCAGGTGCTCTTCGGCGATGGGCCGCGCGTCGCGTGCGGTGACCCCGGCGTAGTACACCCCATCCGGCTGAACCGCCACCACCACACCGTGTCCGGACACGCCTAACGAACCGGTTTCCACCACCTGAACTTCGGTTGAGAGATTGAAGTCAGCGACCGCCTCGCGCAATGCAGCCAGGACTTCCTGTACACCAGCGAGGCGGGCCTCGTCATCTACCCCGACGAGAACGTGCGCTCGGGCGAAGTTCATCGTCCCTCCCGGTAGCGGGCGAGTGTGTTTCGTACCCGCTCTGGATTGAGGTTTCCCACGATCTCGTCATCCACCATCATCACCGGCGCTACCCCGCACGCACCGAGGCAGCTCGTCAGCTCGAGGGTAAACGCCCCGTCAGAGGTGGTCTCGCCCACATCCACCCCCAGGGAGCCGCGTAGCTCATCGAGGGCGGACCAGGCGCCCGCGAGGTGGCAGTTCGGGGATTCGCACAGCCGGATGATGTGCCGCCCGCGGGGACGGAGGCTGAACATCGAGTAGAACGTTACCGCATCGCGGACTGCCGCCAGGGGGAGGCCGGCGTGGGACGCGGCCAGCGCGAGATCATCCGGCATCAGAAAGTTCTCCGGGTTTGCCTTCTGGAGGTCGTGGAGAAGAGACAGAAGGGCCTCCGGCGAGCGCGGGTGCCGGGCGGCGATTGCATCCTTGGTCATCGGTTTTCCCTTCATCGGGGTTCCTTCCTTACCGCGTCGAACGGGCACGCGTCGAAGCACGCCCCGCAACGGATACACAGCTCATCGACGATCCGGTACGGGAGATTGCCCGCCTTCCCCTGGGCCGCTCCGGTGGGACAGGCGCGACGGCAGGCATCGCAGCCCCGACACGCTTCCGCCAGAACCTCGTACCGCACCAGGTTCGGACACACGCCGGCTGGGCAGGAGTGATCGCGGATGTGAGCGCGGTACTCCTCGGGGAAGTAGCGCAGGGTGGACAGCACCGGGTTGGCGGCCGTCTGCCCTAGCCCGCACAGGGATGCCTTTTTCATCATCACCCCGATCTCGGTGAGGCGCGTCAGATCGTCCTCGGACCCGTCGCCGGCCACGATCCGGTCGAGGATGCGGAGCATCATCTGCGTTCCTACCCGGCACGGGACGCATTTTCCGCACGACTCGTCAGCCGTGAATTCGAGGAAGAACCGCGCCATGTTCACCATGCACGCTGCGTCGTCGAGGATGATCACGCCGCCGGAGCCCATGATCGCCCCGTGTTGGGACAGGGAGTCGTAGTCGACCGGGACGTCGAGAAGGGACGCTGGGAGGCAGCCCCCGGACGGCCCGCCGATCTGCACCGCTTTGAACTCCCTCCCCGCGGGAACGCCTCCCCCGATGTCGAACACGAGCTCACGGAGGGTGATTCCCATCGGAACCTCGACGAGGCCGGTGTTCTGAACCTTTCCGGCAAGGGCGAACACCTTCGTCCCTTTGCTCTTCTCCGTGCCGACGGCGGCAAACGCCTCTGCCCCGTGGAGGAGGATGTGGCGCACGTTGGCGTACGTCTCGACGTTGTTGATGAGGGTGGGTTTGCCCCACAGCCCGCTTGTCGCCGGGTAAGGCGGGCGCGGTCGGGGCTCGCCCCGTCGGCCTTCGATCGACGAGATGAGCGCGGTCTCTTCGCCGCACACGAACGCGCCGGCGCCGATGCGGATTTCGACGTCGAACGAAAAGTCGCTCTCGAAGATCCCCGGCCCGAGGAATCCGAGCTTGCGCGCCTGAGCGAGCGCGGTCTGCAGCCGCTGGATGGCGAGGGGGTACTCCGCGCGGACGTAAACGTAGCCGTGGTTCGCCCCCACCGCGTAGGCGGCGATGGCCATCCCCTCGAGGATGGAGTGAGGATCTCCCTCGAGAATGGCCCGGTCCATGAACGCTCCCGGATCACCCTCGTCAGCGTTGCAGATCACGTACTTGGGGTCGCCGGCTCCGGCGCGCACGAGTTCCCACTTCGTTCCGGTGGGAAACCCGGCTCCCCCTCGGCCACGGAGACCGGAACGCTTGACCTCGGCGACGACCTCGCCGGGCGTCATCCCCGTGGCAGCCTTCCCGAGGGCCTCGTACCCGCGGGCGGCGATGTACTCGTCGATCTTCTCCGGGTCGATCGTCCCGCAGTTGGAGAGGACGAGCTTGACTTGGCGTGCGAAGAACGGGATCTCGCGCGGCCGGGGGGCTCCTTCCGTCCACAGCAGCCGCTGGACCGGGCGCCCCTTGAGGAAGTGCTCTTCCACAATCTCAGCCGCGTCCTCGGGTCGTACCCGCACGTAGAACGTCCCCTCCGGGTACACAAGGAGGACCGGCCCGAGCTCGCACGGTCCCATGCAGCCTGTCTCGATAATCTGCACTTCCTCGAGGAGACCGTGGAGGCCGAGCGCTTCGAGGAGCGCACGCTTCACCTTGTCGCTGCCCGACGATTGGCAGGCGGTTCCCGAGCAGAGCAGAACCTGGATGCGCGTCATCGGCCCCCCCTCTCTCCGAGGTAGGCCCGCAGCCGCCCGACGAGGGCCTCCGCGGCGCGCCGCGTGCGGGGGGACAACCCTTCTCCGAGGGACAGATCGCGCGCAGGGACAGTGACAAGCCATGCCTCGGGGGCGCGGCCGAACAGGTGATCCGCCCATGCCAGCAGTCCCCGCGGGGTGAAGGCGTGGGTCAGCGCCGGACGGTCGCCGGCGCGGATCTGCTCCCAGCGCACCGGGCCCGATCCCACCCGTCCGTCCACGAAGATCACCAAGTCAGCCACCGCTACCTGGGGAATCAGCTCTGGGGCCAAGTCCTGGGCGCCGACGACCTTCACATCGTCCGTGTTGGAGAGGCGGCTTGCCACCCACAGGCCGACCCCATCGTCCCGGCGGAGCGGGTGGCCCAACCCGATGACGAGGATCATGCGGTTCGTACCTTCTCGTCGAGCACGTTTCCATCCGAGCCGAGGAGGACGACCTTCAGCGGCATTTGGCCCACCGCGTGCACGGAGCAGGACAAGCACGGGTCGTAGGCGCGGATGCCCCCTTCCATCCGGTTGAGAAGACCTTCGGTGATCTTCTGCCCGTCGAGGTAATGGTGGGCGATCTGAGTCACGGTGTGATTCATGGCAAGGTTGTTGTGGCCGGTGGACACGATGAGATTGACCTTCTCGATGACGCCGCCCTCATCGACCCCGTAATGGTGGAACAGGGTCCCGCGGGGCGCCTCGTGGACGCCGACCCCCTCGCGTTCGTTGATCCCCGCCTCGGCCCGCACGCGCGGGGAGAGGATCTCCGGGTCGTCGAAGTAGATCTTGACCCGCTCGAGCGCGGCCACGATCTCGATGAGTCGCGCCCAGTGGTAGTGGAACGAACTCGTCACCGCTTTCCCGTCCGCGGTGGCGCGGAACCGGGCCACGGCCGCGTCGGCGAGCGGGGTGCCGATGTGATCGCAGCAGTTGAGGCGGGCGAGCGGTCCGACCCGGTACACCCCGTCCGGATATCCCCGCTCTTGGAAGTACGGGAACTTCAGGTACGACCAACCCTCGACCGCCTCCCCGATGTACTCGAAGTAGCGGGCCGGATCGAGGTTGTCGGCAACGATCCTCCGCTCGGCATCCACGAGCCGGATCCGGCCGTCGTGGTGCTCCCATACCCCGTTCTCCCCGACAAGGGACATGAACAGGGACGGGAAATCCCCGAAGGAAGCGATCTCTTCTCCCCAACCCGCCATCCCTTGCTCGTAGAGGGCGAGGGCATCGGTGGCAATACGCATCGCTTCGGGGAGCTTGGCCGCCAATCGGTCCCGGGCCTCGGCGGTGAAAGGGGCGTGGACCCCTCCGGGAACCGCCCACGCCGGATGCACCCGGCGCTCGCCGAGCGCGGCGATGATCTCCTGTCCGTACGCCCGGAGGCGGATCCCGTCCAGAGCCAGCTGGGGGTTCGTGGCAGCGAGGCCGAACACGTTTCGCTTGGCCGGGTCGGAGTCCCAGCCGAGAAGGAGGTCTGGGCTGGAGAGATGGAAAAAGGACAGGGCGTGGGACTGCACGTACTGACCGAGGTTCATCAGCCGTCGCAGCTTGTCCGCCGCCCGAGGCGGGCGCACGGCGAGGATCGCGTCGCCTGCCTTCGCGGAGCACAGGAGGTGGGACACCGGACAGATCCCGCACGTGCGGGCGGTGATCGCCGGCATCTCCCACAGGGTGCGGCCCTGGCAGAACCGTTCAAACCCACGCCCCTCCGTCACGTGGAACCGAGCCTTGCTCACCTTTCCGGCGCGGTTGAGTTCCACCGTAATCAGGCCGTGGCCCTCGATTCGCGTTACCGGTACTTTGATCTCGCGCACGGGCACCTCTCTACCCAAACCTCAGGTCCGCACCGGCGAGTTCGGGTCTTCTTCCGGCGAGGAGCGCTTGGAGGAACGTCCAGATCCGATCAGCGGGCGGAGGGCACCCGGGGATGAACCGGTCTACCTTCACCACGGTGTGGATCGGCATCGCCTGGGGAAGCATCTTCGGGACATCGCCCTCCTCCAGGCCGGGGATGTCTCCGTCGCCGTACACCGCACGCAGGAGCTCCTCGCGGGGGATCGGGTTGCGGAGCGAAGGGATGTTCCCGGTGACGGCGCAGTCGCCGAAGGCGACGACGAGCTTCGTCTTCTGGCGCATCTCCTCGAGAAGGTGGCGCTGTTCGGTGTTCCCGATCGCCCCCTCGACGAGGAGCACGTCCACGTCATCGGGGTACTCCTTGATGTCCACGATTGGTGAGTAGACGAGATCTACCTTGCTTGCCAACTCCAGCAACCGCTCGTCAAGGTCGAGGAACGACATGTGGCACCCTGAACACCCGGAAAACCACACCGACGCGAGGCGGACCTTAGACACGGGGCCTCCTTTCCGTAACCTCTGCGAGGATCTCGGGTCGCTTCACCTGTTCTGCGGTGGCCTTGCCCTTCTCAAACAGAGCCCCCACAGGACACGCCTGCACGCACTTTCCGCATGCGGTACAGGTCTTCGATGCTCCCCACGGATCGCCGAGGTCGGCCTCGACCAGCGTGGCCACGCCGCGGCCGGAGAACCCCCACGTGTAGGCGCCCTCCACCTCGGAACAGGCGCGTACGCAGCGTCCGCAGAGCACACATCGATTGTGATCGAGTCCGAACTTGGGATGGGTCGCATCCACCGGTAAGAAGGGGAATCGATAGGGAAACGTGACATGATCCATCCCCAGCTCGGTTGCCAGGTCCTGCAGCTCGCAGTGCCCGCTCGAAACGCAGAACGCGCAGATGTGGTTTCGCTCGGCGAACAGCAGCTCAAGGATCGTGCGGCGGAGGATGGTCAGTTTCTCGGAATGTGCGACCACATCCAGTCCCTCTTGAGCGGGAGTCGCGCAGGCGGGGACAAGGCGGCCGTTCCAGTTCCGGATCTCCACCAAGCACAACCGACATGCGCCCACTGGAGACAGGGCGTCAACTTGGCAGAGGGTGGGGATACGGATTCCCACTCCCCGCGCCGCGACGAGAATCGTCTGGCCCGGCTCGGCCTGAACGGGCGTGTCATCGATTCGCAGGTTGATCAACCCTTCACCTCCCGTACCTCCACCACGCGTTCTGTCACCGGGCGTCCGTTGACCACGTGCTCAGCCACGATCCGACGTACCGCAGCCTCGTCCACCTCGCCGTAGATCGTGGCCCGCGTCGGCTCGTGGATCTCGACGATCGGTTCTTGAGCGGCGAGCCCCTTCTCGCCGGTCTGGGTGACGATCACGTCCTTTAGCCCGCGGCGAGCGACCTCGTCGAGCAGAGCGCGGAGGGTCTGTCGCGCCCCGGCAGCGATGCCGGAGGTTCCCATGCCCACAACGATCTTGACTCGGGAAGTTCCCCCGCGCAGGCGCAGTTCGGCCTCCGCCCGTTCCCGGATCTTCCTCAGCTCCTCGAGCTTCATCTGGCCTCCTTCAGCCCGGCCGCGTCCATGCCCTCGCGGAGGGTGTTCTCCAAGAAACAAAGCACTTCGGGGTGGTGGAGCGGAACGTCCCCGAGGCGCTCACGGATCTCGCGCGTGCTCAACAGCCACGTCACCCGATCATCGCTGAGCTCGACCGTGAACTCAACCCCGGGGCTCGTGGCGAGAAGCGGGACAAGCGTTTCCACAACGTCCCCCAACGGCGGGCGATCGGGGTGATCCCACCGGAACTGCGCCCTGACCTCGGTTCCCCCCCCATGCCGCGGAGTCACGGAACACCGACCACCCGTTTCCTCGGCCGTCTGAGCGAGAAGGGGCAATCCTAGACCGATCCGGGCTCGTTCTTTCGTCGTGAAGAACGGGTCCATCACCTGCGCTAGATCGTGCTGCGGGATTCCGGCGCCATCGTCGGAAACCACGATCTGGAGCAAGCCTTCCTGAAGGGCAAGACGGACCACGATGTGCCGCGCGCCGGCGCGGAGGGAGTTCTGAACCAGATCGGCAAGGTGCATCGCCAGATCTTCGATCACTTCGCGTTCTCCCGGATCCCGCGCAGGATTCGCTTCGTCTTCTTCGGATCGAGCCTTCCGTACACCTCCTCGTCGATCATCATCACCGGCGCGAGGCCGCAGGCCCCCAGGCAGCGCACGCCTTCTACCGTGAACACACCGTCAGCGGACGTCCCGCCGAGGCCGACGCCCAACTCCTCGCGGATCGCCTTGAGGACCAGATCAGCTCCCCGCACGTGACACGCTGTCCCCAGGCACAGGCGCAGGGTGTGGCGGCCCACCGGGGTGGTGCGGAAGAAGTGGTAGAACGTGACCACCCCGCGAACCTGGGACAAGGGCACGCCCACGGTTTCGGCAACCGCGGCCTGAGCCGCTTCGGGGATATGCCCGAGCTCGGTCTGGACACGGTGCAGGGCTTGGATCAGCTCTGCGGGCCTGCCCGTGTACGGCTTGGTCAGCTCTGCTGCTCGGGTTTCCGTGGACGCGGTCATGGTTCCTCCTTGGCTTCACGGCTTGGCCGCAGGTTACGGCCGTCCCTGTTGCGAAACGCATTGCGGATCTCATCGAGCGTCGGTGAGGCGAGGCGGAACTCTGTCCACGCGCGGCCGATTTCTACGGGATAATGGGCATCCGAGTTTCGCACGATCGAGCGCTGTCGCAGCTCAGGCCAGGTACGGCACGCATCCGCGAGCGATGTCCACGGTGTGATCTCCACCGCGATGGGCCAGTCTCCTTCGGGGAACAGGCCGAGTACGGCGAGGAGCCCCCCCGGGAGGCGTTCCACATGAGCAGGGACGGCAACCCCTCCCCGCTTCTCGACCCGCTGTACCACGTCCGCAAGCGGCAGGGCCACCGGGGAGAGCAGCAGCCGCTCCACGCGACGCACGATCTCGCCACCTTCGTCTACCACCACCTGGTCCCCGAACAGCTCGGGATCGCACGGGATGTCCGGCAAAGCCCGGTGAAGCTCCTCTTGGAGAAGGAGCGGGCTTTCCTCGTCTGTGAAGTACGCCAAAACCTCGACTTCTTCTGCGGTTTGGATCTCCATACCCATCAGCACAACCGGCGCCCCGCCTGCAAGACGCCGCACGTACCGACCGTTCTCGGCCGCATTGTGGTCGCAGACCGCGATGAGATCAAGCCCAACTCGGCGCGCCTCGTTCACGATGCGTGCGGGGGACATGGTGAGGCTGGCACATGGAGACAGGGTTGAGTGGATATGGAGGTCGGCGCGCCACCACCTCATGGGTGTAGGGCGCGGTACAACTTCCCCGCCACCGCGAACGCCGGGTCCGGCGAGACAAACAGGTTGACCCGTTCGGTTTGGGCGCGCGCAACCACGTCCAGGCTCGGTCGCAGTCCACGGGCGAACACGATCCCGGCAACCTCGCGGAGCTTGCCCACCGCGACGACATTGAGGTGCCGCTGGTGGGTGATCCAGAGGTCGCCCGGTTGGGTGTGCGCCAGCACGTCGGATAGGAGGTCCGAGCAGTACCCGCCCCGTACCTCGCGTTCAGGCTCAAGGGGGACGAGACACTCCAGCCCAAGATCCGCGGCGATCTGTGTAAGTTGCATCATGCCTCCTCAGAAGAACGGTACCCCCACCAGAATCGTTGCCCGAACCACAGTTCCCTCGCCCACTCGGGATCGAATCTTGAACAGATCAGAGTTCTTCTCCATGTTGTTGATACCCAGGCCAGCGCCAAATCCCAGCTCGCGGGCCCAATCCGGGGCGGTGGAATAGCCAGGCTGGCTGGCGAGGTCGATGTCGGCGATCCCCGGTCCGTGATCCGAGAACAGGATCTCCACGCGATCCTCCTTCACGAGGAGGATGATCCGGCCCCCCTGGGAGTAGAGCACCATGTTCATCTCTCCCTCGAAGCACACCACGCTCGCCCGCCGTACGACATCGGGGTTCATCCCCAGCGCGAGGAGCTCGCGGCGAACGTGCGTGGACACCGTGCCGGCCTGTTCCAGGTCGCGGGGGGCAATCGGGTAGATCCGCCTAAGAACCACGTTCGTCCGGCGTACCATGGTCAACCGGGAAGTGCTTGCGCCGGGCGGGGTCGAGCCCCCCTTGATAGAGAGCTCCGCACGTCTCGAACATGATCCGTCGGGTGGCAAGCAGAGGGATCCCCGTTCCAGAGGCGTAGGCCACCGTGGACGCGGTGGGGAGCTTTCCACGGACGAACAAGACCGCTCCCATGTTCATCACCTCTGCGACCCGCACCACCTGAGGCGTGGTCATCCCCGTGATGAGGAGAACGCCCTCGTCCTTGACCATTGCCAACACATCGGACAGGAGGTCGGCGGCGAAGGCACTGGTCACCTCGCGATCCGCTTGATCTTCCCCGGTGATGAACTGTGCATCCAGCAGCTCAGCGATGTCACGCAGCTTCAACGCTCCTCCTCACGCCCCGAACTTAGGCCCGAGGTCGCAGTAGCCCAGGAGTTGGGGGACGAGACGTCCAGAGAACCTTCCCAGCCCGCCGCGACCCGCGGCCCGCTCCCCAAACTGGCGGCACTGATCGGGTTGAACAGCTGGCCCCACAAACAGGACTGAGACCGGGTCGGCCGTATGTTCCTTCACCGCAGGGGGGGTCGTGTGATCGCCAGATACACAGAGATGCACCCAGCTCCACGGGAGGGACTCAGCCAACGGGGCGAAGAACTCGCGATCAGCGCGTTCGATGAACTTCCGTTTCGCTTGGGCATTCCCATCATGGGCCGCGTTGTCCGTGCCTTTGATGTGGACGAACACCAAGTCGAACGTGTCGAGGGCGGAGAGGACTGCGCGTGCCTTGGCGCGGAGGTCGGTGTTGAGATCGCCTGTGGCGCCCGCAACATGGAGCACATCGAGCCCGGCGAGTCTCGCCACCCCCTTGTACAACGCTCCCCCGGCGATACAGGCGCCTTCGATCCCGTACTCGGTGGTGACGGGCTGGAAATGGGGCATCACCGCCGCTCCGCGAAGGAGGATCGCGTTCGCCGCGGGTTCGCCACGGCGAATCCGTTCTTGGTTCAGGGGGTGATCGCGGAGGACCATGTACGCACGCTGAGTGAACGTATTGACGGCATCGGCCGTCGGGCGAGCTTCCGCGTCCTGGCCTGCGGCCTGGCGCACAGATACGCCAACCTCGTGGGGGTCGGTCTCCGACACCGCAGAGGACAGGCCAGGTCCCCGCAGGACGAGAGCGCCCCGGTGCTCGGTGGAAGAGCGGAAGACCAGTTCAACTCCAAGTTCATCGAGCCGGATCCCGTTGATCGCATCCTCGAAGGGTTTTCCGTCCGCGAGCCGGCCTGCGCGGCGGTCGAGAACAACCAGTTGCCCATTTCGTTCTTCCACCGTCGCGAAGTTGGCCCGGAGGCAAATATCGCCCCCGCGCACGTCCATTCCGATCCCCAGGGCTTCAAACACCCCACGGCCCGTATACACCCGCTGCGGGTCGTACCCGAAGATCGAGAGATGGCTTGTGTCTGATCCCGGGCGCACCCCTGGAGCCACGGGGTCCATCAGGCCGAGCGCTCCGCGGGCGGCAAGCTCGTCGAGCACAGGGGTGGCTGCCCGTTCGAGGCACGTCGCCCCATCCAGATCCGTGGGCCGGCCACCCAGTCCGTCCAGGATAACGAGAATGCCTGCCATGCTCAGCGTCCGGTGGATCTCACGGCAGCTTCCCCTCCACCAGGCTCAGGAGGTCGAGCGCCAGAATCTTCACGTGCCCATCTTCCAGAGCGTCTTCACTCAGAGGGGCATCGATGATCGCCTGCAACCGGGCCTTCGCCTCGACCCACATCTCGGCTGGGATGAGGTAGTACTCTGCGTAGAACAGCTGGTTCTCCAGGTAGTTCGGGTAGGTGGCGATCGCTTCTTCGAGGGCGGTGCGGACCTTGACTGGATCTTTGCTGAGGGGGTGCTTCGCCCAGTACCCGGCAACCGCCCGGAGGGGGCCGCCCGCGATGTACCCGCGATCGAGTTCCAGGCACCGCTCCATGAGCGCCAACAGCTTCTTGTCGTCGCCACGGAGCACCGCGCCGATAAGGCCCACTGCTCCGCCCAGGTCTACCTTGCGAGCCCAGTTTGAGTACGTCCAAAACAGAGCTGCAATGTCCGAGGAGACCTTCACCGCCTCGGCAAAACCGTTCTCCTTCTCGACCCGTACGAACTCCGGATCGGCTCGCAGCGCTCGCTCCCCGTACTCCTGACCCTTGGCGTGAATCGCGGCTTTTTCCTTCTCAGGGAGGAACATATCGGCCAACGTGTAGTGGCAGCGGGCGAGCATGTTCAAAGCCGGGACGTACGCTGGATCCTGAATCAGGGCTTGTGCGTACAGCTGCATCGCCTCTTCGAGCATCTCCCGAAGCGGGGGCGCATCACTGAGCGTGTACTGGGTGATCCACAGCTGGGCGAACAAGGCGTCGGCTTGAGCTGTAAGCTCGGTTGGTGTCTGCCCAAAACACGAGACGGCCAACACAACGGAAACAATCAAGGTCCATGGTCCGAGACGAGACACGGCATACCACCTCCACAGTGGGTTTGCGGTACTATACAGACGCGGCGCGGATGGGGCAACAGGTTTCGTGGATGGGCCGGAAGGCCTGTGCTATAGTACGCGGCCATTACGGAAGGAAGGAGGTGTCTATGGCAGTCAAGGTTGATCAGGACTTGTGTACCGGGTGTGGGTTGTGCGCGCAAGTGTGCCCGGAGGTGTTCGAGGTTGGCGACGACGGGTATGCCCACGTGATCAAGGGGGCCGACCAGTCGCTTTCCTGCGTCAGCGAGGCCGTGGATCAGTGCCCCGTTGGGGCGATCAGTAGCTAGGTTCAGAACGGGGCGAGCCGGTAGCCCGCGCTCGCCCCGATTTCCATGAAACGACTTGGACTGGCCCTCAGCGCCGGGGGGCCGCGGGGGATCGCCCACCTCGGGGTGTTGCAGGCTCTCGTTGAGGCCGGCATCCCCATTCGGGCGATCGCCGGAACGAGTGTTGGTTCCTACGTGGGGGGGCTGTTTGCCGCTGGGGTATCCCTGACCGAAATTGGCCGGTTGTGGGAGGAAACGGGGTTTCGCCAAACAGCGAGGTTCTTGCTGCCCACATTTCCCTGGCGAGGATGGAGTTCGGGTGAGGAGTTGCGGCGTACACTGGTGGGGATCGTGGGCGAGCGGATGGTCGAGGACCTCCCGATCCCGTTTGCAGCTGTGGCGACCGACCTGCGCTCCGGACTGCCGGTGGCAATTCGGACCGGGAAGCTGGCCAACGCCATCCGTGCTTCCCTTTCTGTGCCCGGTTTGTTCGTCCCTGTTGAGAGGGACGGGCGAACGCTCATTGACGGTGGGTTAGCCCACCCCTTGCCTGTAGACATGGTGAGGGACCTCGGGGCCGAGGTGGTGGTGGCGGTGGACGTGCTTGTCTCCCCGAGCGAGAAACACCTGTCCCGGGTGACAGTGTTCGCGGTCTTGTTCCAGATGGCCACGATCTTCCAGAAGAGGATCGCCCAGCTCGAGGCTGTCGTACTCTGCCCCGACGTGATGATCCGTCCGGACTTTGAAGAAGCTCCCCCCACCTACGTGTCGGCGGGCATCGGAGCTGAGGTGGGGTACCGGGCGGCGCAGGCTGCCCTTCCTCAAATCCGGGCTCTGTGCGCCTGAATCCGTCGTCGAGCTCCCGCGCGGGTCTCGGCCTCGGGGCCGGCGTGGTCTTCCTGTCGTGGGCGGCGATCCTCATCCGGCTCACCTCAGCTCCGGCGGTCACCGTCGCCGCGTGGAGGATGACCCTTTCGGTCGCTGTCCTCATCCCGTTCATCGGGCTGAAGTGGCACTCCCTCTCGACCAGGGGTCTCCGGATGGCCCTTGTGGCAGGCGGGTTTCTCGCCCTGCACTTCATCTTCTGGATCGAGTCCTTGCGCCATACGACCGTGGCGAGCTCGGTGGCCCTCGTCACGACGAACCCGATCTTCGTTGGGCTTCTCTCCGCTGCCCTTCTTGGAGAGCGTCCGTCGCGGGCCCTGTGGCAGGGCATCGGTCTCTCCGTTGCTGGCGGGTTCCTCATTGGGTGGGGGGATTTCGCGTTGGGGGGAGAGGCCCTCCTCGGCGATGCGCTTGCCCTCCTCGGGGCGGTGGCAGCGTCGGCGTACCTTCTGTTGGGCCGACGGGCGCGGAGCGTGGATCTCCTACCGTACATAGGTGTAGCCTATGGGACCGCAGCGGTGCTCCTTCTCGCTGGCGCGACACTGGGCGGGGTTCTCCTCCCCGCGAGGGGTGACTGGGTGTGGATCAGTCTCATGGCGGTCGGCCCCCAGCTCCTCGGGCACACGAGCGTGAACTGGGCCCTGCGGCGGTTCCCGGCATCGGCAGTGGCGGTGGCGATCCTCGGCGAGCCCGTGGGGGCCACAGTATGGGCGTACCTCGTGTTCGGCGAGGTGCCCGGGGCCGTCCAAGGGGCGGGGATCGTCCTCGTTCTCCTCGGGATCGTGCGCGCCCTGCGCGGGGCCAAGCTCTGAGCTACGATGTGCCCATGAGCGCCGGTTTGGACCATGACGTGATCCGCCGGGGACGGGAGAGGATCGCCTGGGTCCGGTGCCACATGCCTGTCCTGGCCTCCCTTGAGGCGGAGCTGCGCCCAGAACGTCCGTTCGCTGGGTTGCGAATCGCCGTGTGCATCCACCTCGAGGCGAAGACAGCGCGGCTCGCACTGGCGCTGAAGGAGCTGGGGGCCGAGGTGGCCATCGCGAGCTCGAACCCTCTCTCCGCCAAGGACGACGTGGTGGCGGCCTTGGCGGGTGAGGTCGCGACCCATGCCCGGTATGGAGCGAGCGCCGCCGAGTACGAGACCTACTTGGAGCGGGTCCTCTCCATCCGGCCCCACCTCGTGCTCGATGACGGAGGGGACCTGTGCGCCCTTCTCCATGGAGAGGGGGTCGAGCGCGGATCGCACGTGGTCGGGGCGTGCGAAGAGACGACCACTGGGCTGGTGCGGCTTCGGCAGTTCGCGCGCGAGGGGCGGCTGCGGTTCCCGGCGGTGGCGGTGAACGACGCGCGGATGAAACAACTGTTCGATAACCGCCATGGGACCGGTCAGTCGGTGTGGGATGCGATCATGCGATCGACGAACCTCCTCGTGTCCGGGAAGCGGGTGCTGGTGGTCGGGTACGGATGGTGCGGCCGCGGGATCGCCCAGCGCGCCCGCGGGTTAGGCGCGGTGGTGATGGTGGCCGAGGTGAACCCCGTGCGGGCGGCAGAAGCGCTCCTGGAGGGATTCTCCGTAGCCCCTGTTCGCGATGCCATCGCCACTGCTGACTTCGTGATCAGCGCCACCGGCTGCACCGACGCCGTGACGTTCGAAGACCTCCAGGCGGCCCAGGACGGGGCGATCCTGGCCAACGCCGGCCACTTCGACGTCGAGATCGACGTCCGCACCCTGCGAGCGCGGGCCGAAGGCCGGCGCGTCCGCGAGCACATCGAGGAGTTCGTCCTACCCAGCGGCCAACGGGTGTACCTCCTCGCCGAGGGACGGCTGGTGAACCTTGTGGCGGGGGACGGCCACCCCGCGGAGATCATGGACCTCTCGTTCGCCCTTCAGCTCTTGTCCCTGCGCTGGCTGGCGCGAGAGGGGAAAGGCCTCGTCCCCGGTGTCTACCCCGTGCCCCCGGAGGTGGACGACGCGGTGGCCCGTCGGTTCCTCAGAAGCCGCGGGGTACGGGTCAGCGAGCTCACCCCGGAGCAGCGGGCCTATCTTGGGCTGTGCGGGCGGGGGTCTACCTTCCCCCCCAGTCCGTGAGCTCGATCCGATAGCGCAGGATGACCGAGTGGAGGTGTGTCACTTCGCCTTCGGCAAGTACCCACCCCTGCACCTCGCTGCTCCACCAAGCAGTCCCATGGTGCTCACCCGACCCTCCTTCAGCTTCGTAATCCACCCGGCAGGTTGCCCAGAACTCCCCGGCCGACGTGGAAGTGCCCTGGCCGTAGTTCACGGTGAGTGCCACCCGCTCTCGGAGAAGCGCATCCTCCCGCCCCTGGAGCACCCTCGTCTGGACTGCTGAACCGTCTGGGTTCCGGACAATCCCTACGGTGGCTGCGGCAAGGACGAGGTGGGGGAGTACCTGGTTCGTCACGAACAGAACGGGGAGAGGCCACCGCGCGATTGAGACCGCGGGCGCGACCTGCCAGAAGGTGAGTGTTTCGGTACGCCGCTCCCATGGTTCGTCGAGAGTGGCTTCGAGAGACCAGCCCTGGAACAGACCTTCAGGACAGGCCGGACACGGGGAACCTTCTACCCTTTGGTCTGTCTGGATCGTCAGGGTGAACTCGTGGGTAGAGACCGTCCACGGACTGAAGTAGTCTGTCACTTCAACCCGGTAGGTCCAATACATCCCCTCGGCCAGATCCTCTCCCAGCGGGCAGCCGAAGGCGGCTCCTCCGAGGGCAACTGCGAACAACATGCGAAGCAACCCTCTCATCGCCTGTCTCCTAGGTTGGGAAAGGCAATTGGGCAGCAGCCTCTTCGAACTCAACCGGTGGCTCGATTCGCATCGGCCGCTCACCACAGATCCAACACTGATAGGGGAAGCAGCTCCACTGTGGGCACGTGCCGCAGGAGCTGCAATCGCACTCACAGACCGTTGGGTAGGGCTGCGTCAAGCACCACGCCATAAAAGCGGCGCAACCGATCCAGCACAGCGAGGCACCCGGCTCGCAGGGCAGATAGTCGTACCCGCAATCCCAGCACGTCTGCCATCCGCACTCTGGTGGCCAGACCTGAGCGAACGCCGGGACCAGTCCCACTATGGCCGCGAGGGCCACCACTACCAATTGCATCCACCTTGACATCCCGATCACCCCCTGTTAAGGATGACTCCGATTGTAGGCCGCTGCCCCCCCTGTCAAAACCTGTGTCTTGGTGCGCCAGGCGTGAAGTTGCCCCGCTTTGGTGGACAGTCTACCGCGTGACGCCCACGCTGTCTGCCTGACCGTGATCGTCATCCGTGCCTCCTGTGTTCCACTGGCCCCACACCGACGGGTTCTCCCCTCTCCTCAGCAACGTTCCCTTCTCGGTGGTAGCTGCGTTCGTACACCGCCGGAGACTCGTACCCCAACGCGGAGTGCCGCCGGTGGGGGTTGTACCTCCCCTCGATGAACGCAAACACCTCGCGTCGCCCCTCATCCCGGGTTTCGAACCTCTGGCGATCGCGAAGCTCGCACTCCAGGGTCGCGAAGAAACTCTCACACAGCGCGTTGTCGTAGCAGTCCCCCACGGATCTCATCGACGGACGGATCCCGGCCCCCCGGCACCGCTTCCCGAACGCAACGGCCGTGTACTGGCTCCCGTGATCGGAGTGATGGATCACTTCCCGCGGACGCCGTTGCCCGATCGCCATTCAGGGCCTTGAGCACGAGTTCCGTCCGCAGATACGCCTCCATCGCCCACCCCACCACCTTGCGGCTGAACGCGTCCACCACCACCGCCAGGTACAGAAACCCCGATCCTGTAGGCACGTACGTGATGTCCGCCACCCACAGCCGGTCCGCAGCAGGGGAGGTGAACTCCCGTTCCACCAGGTCCGGTGCGGCCTGCGCCTCCGGGTCGCGCTGCGTGGTCTTCTTCTTCCGACGTCGGCTCACCCCTGTGAGCCCCGCCTCGCGCATCAGCCGCGCCACCCGCTTGCGACCCACCCGGATCCCGTCCGCCTTGAGCTCGGCGTGGATCCGCGGCGCTCCGTACGTCCCCCGGCTGCGGGCGTGGATCGCCTCGATCCGCTCGCTGATCTCCACGTCTTCTCGGGCTCGTTTCGACGGCCAGCGGCCCAGCCACGCGTAGTACCCGCTGGGGGAGACCAAAGCGCACACGGCACATCGTGGCCACGGGGTACCTCGCCTGGTGATCGCTCACGAACTCGTACCCTCCCGTGGTACCGAGCCGGTCTCCTGAGCGAACCAGGCCGCGGCTTTTGCCAAGATCTCCCGCTCCAGCCGGAGCTGACGGTTCTCACGCCTCAGGCGGCGCAGTTCCTCCTTCTCGTCCGTTGTCGGCCCCGACAGGTCCAGCCCTTCATCACGGTTGGTCTGCCGCACCCAGTCCCGGATCGTCGCGTACGAGGGCTCGAACTCCTGAGCTACCTCGCGCATCGATCGCCCGGCCCACACCAACTCCACGATCTGCCGCCTGCCTGCTGCAGACAGGCCGGAACTGCGGCGGGTACGGCGGTCGTGTCCTCGGCATCGTCTACCCCTCCTCTTCCTAAGCCCTAACCTGTCCACGATACCGGGGCAACTCCAACCCAGGTTCAGGCCCTCGACCG
>DLNB01000027.1 GCA_002479455.1 Acetothermia bacterium UBA7521 | reverse complement strand
CCCCCCGATCGCCGCCCGGCCCCCCAGCCACACCGCTCCCACCACGCCCAGGTTCACGAGGAGGGTCATCGTCGGGCCGATCACGGCGAAGAACGTCATCACTCGGATGTTCTTCCGCATCAGAGCCTCGTTCTCGCGGTCGAAGCGGGCCGCCTCGTGGCCCTCGCGCACGAATGCCTTCACCACGCGCACCCCAGCCAGGTTCTCCTGGAGCACCGTGTTCAGTCGGTCGAGCTGCTTCTGGACGCCGAGGAACATCGGTCGTGCCCGCCCGACAGATACCGCCACAAGCACGACGATCACGGGGACGAACGCGGCGAGCATCCATGCCAGGCTGCGGCTGGTGAGGACAAGGAGGACGATGCTCCCCAGCACCCACACCGGGGCCCGGGTGAGGATGCGCAGCGACATCGCCACGATCATCTCCACCATGTGCACGTCGCTCGTGGTACGCACGATCAGCTGACCCGTTTGGAGGCGATCGAGGTTCGCAAACGAGAACATCTGTACCCTGCGCATGACGGCGCTCCGGACGTCGTGGGCGAACCCCTGCCCGACCCGCACGGAGAGGATCGTGTTCGCGACCGCGAACAGGGTGGACAGGACCGCCGCCCCGATCATGGCGAGGGCGGTGGTGGCGATCACGCCCATGTTCCCGGCGGCGATGCCCTGGTCAATGATGCGTTGGGTGAGGCGGGGGATGAGAAGGTCCGCCCCCACCATCCCCAGGAGCAGGGTCAACGCCCCGATCGCGTACCACCGGTACGGACGCACAAACCGGAACACCCGGACGAGCGATCTCACGGGTCCCCTCCGAGGCCGTCGCGGAGCTTCTGCAGGAGCGGGATGAGCCGGGCCCGTTCATCGGCGCGGAGGATCGCGCCCAGCTCGGACTCGACTTCCCGCCAGATCGCCTCGGCCTGGCCGCGCGCTGCCTCCCCTGTCGCTGTAAGGTAGACGCGGGACACGCGCTGGTCGGTGGGGTCCGTCCGTCGCTCAATCAGGCCGGCGCTCTCCATGCGTTGGAGGACCTCGGTGAGGGTCGCCGGGCGAACCAGCGTCTGCCGGGCGAGTTCGGTTTGGGCGAGCCCGTTCTCATGGCCGAGGCGGAACAGGATGAACCCCTGGCCCCGGCTGAGCCCGATCCCCTCCATTCGGGTGTGGACTCGGTCGCGGAGGAGCTTGGCCACCTGCATCAGCAGGTGACCCAGCCGTTCGTCATCCGTCCCAAGTTGGTCTCGCAACGTTTCGTCTCCTAACTTTTAGGAGGCGAATGATACCAAAGGAGAGGCATGCGTCAACCGGTCCACCGGTCTTCCATCACGGCTCTGCACTGCATCCACCCCACCAGGGTAGGGTCGCAGGGTCAACAAGGAGGTCAAACATGAAGGGCACGTTGATCGTTCTGGGTATTACCGCATTGGCATTTGGCGGCGCAGCAACGCTGGGGACCATGGCCCACGTTCGGTGGGGCATCTGCCCGGCATGGGAGGGGAGCTGGGGCGGGGGCTCCGGCGTCGTTACGTTGGACAAGATCCCGGACGCGGTCGGGCGATACCTCGCGGCGTACGGAGACCCCGACTTGGTGGTGGGCGAGATCATGGAGTTCTCGAACCACTTCTACGTCGAGGTACGGGAGAAGAGCACCGGCCGCGGGGCCATCGAACTCCTCGTCTTGCGGGACGGCTCGGTGCGACCCGAGCCCGGCCCGAACATGATGTGGAACGCGAAGTACGGCCACCGAGGGATGATGGGGTTCCGCCGGGACGGTTCCGGGGCGATGCTTCTCACCCCCGCCGCGGCGCTGTCCGTCGCTCAAGCGTACCTCGATCGCTTCTCCCCAGGCCTGGCGGTGGGTGACGAGGCGGAGCCGTTCTACGGCTACTACACGATCCACACCCTGCGCAACGGGGAGATTGTGGGCATGCTCTCCGTACATGGTTCCACCGGCGAGGCCTGGGTCCACACCTGGCACGGGACGTTCCTGAGGATGATGAGTTTGACCTCATAGTCCTCACTCCGCGCGGGGTGCGTCCATGGCTGAGCCCGGCAAGATGCAGCACCATGCCCGGGCGGGAGGGGTGGCATTCCCCGGCGTGAAGGCTCTCTATGCCACACTCGATGCCCTCCCGTACAGCGTGATGCTCGTGGACTCCCGGCATCGGATCCTGTTCGCCAACCGCGTGGCGGGCCGAGAGCTAGAAGCGCTGCCCGAGTCCCTTCTTGGGCAGTACTGCCCCCGAGCCGTCCACGGCTGCGAAGGACCCGTCCTGGGCTGCCCGCTGGAGGAGGCTGCGCAGGAGGGGAAACCCCTGGTGCGGGAGGTGTTCGACCCCGCCCGGCAGAGGTGGGGGCGTGTGGGTGTGTACCCCACAGGGTTTCAGACCACTGAGGGCGTCCCGGTGTTCCTGCACACCTCCCGTGACGTCACAGTCGAGGTGGAAACCCAACAGCGGCTGGCTCACCGCTACGAGGTGGAGCGCGTCCTCCGGAGAATCCTCGCCGTGTCCGCGCTCCCCGTTCCTCTCGCGGACCAACTCGGGCTGGCCCTGGAGGCGGTCCTGTCCCTCCCCGGGATTCGGGTCGAGCATAAAGGGGCGATCTTCGTGAGCGAAGGGGAGAGACTTGTCATGGCTGCCCAGCGCGGCCTGCCGGAGGGTGCTCGCGTGATGTGTCGGGAAGTCCCCCACGGGCAGTGTCTCTGCGGGCGAGCCGCGGCGACAGGGGCGATCCAGGCGTCGATCGGCCTTCATGATGGGCACGAGGTTCTCTATCCCGGGATCGAGCCGCATGGGCATTGCTGCATCCCCGTGAAGGACGGGGGCAACGTGTTGGGGGTGGTCAACCTCTACCTCCCGCCTGGCCTGGTGTTGAGCGATGATGAAGTGCAGCTTCTGGAAACACTGACCGCGGTCGTGGGCAAGGTGATCGCCCACGGGCGGGCGGAGGAAGCGGTAGCCCAGGGGCACAGGGGGACCGCAGCTAACCCTGCCCCGTCCCATGTCTACCGTCACATCTGAGCAGGGCGAGGCCGAGGGGGCCGATCGAACGTGCCCAGATCCCAGGGCAACGTGACGTCAGGCGTTGCCCAGTAGTGTTCCGGAGAGAGGGTCCACTGGACCCACCCGGGGTGGGGTCGGTACACTGACCCTATGACCAATCGCGTGCAGTTCCCGGTGCAGGGGATGACCTGCGCCTCGTGTGCCGCCCATGTGAAGAAGGCCTTGTCGGCTGTTCCCGGCGTGAAGGGGGCCGAGGTGAACTTGGCCACCGAGCGGGCCACGGTGGACCTCTCGGAGGACGTGCCCCTGGGCTCTCTTATCCAGGCGGTGCGCGACGCGGGCTACGACGTGTCGGTGGAGACGATCCGCCTTCCCATCGTGGGGATGACGTGCGCCTCGTGCGCCAGCCACGTGGAGAAGGCCCTCCTCCGCGTGCCTGGCGTGGTCGAAGTGAGCGTGAACCTGGCCACCGAGGTGGCCGCGGTGTCGTTCATCCCCAGCATGGCCCAACGGAGCGACCTCGCGGCCGCGGTGGCGAGAGCAGGCTATGCGGTGCGGGAGGCCCCGACTGAGGCGTCCGTTACACCGGAGGACGTGGCTGAAGAGAAGATGCGCGCGTCCCGGATGAGGATGCTCGTGGCATGGGCGTTCACCGTCCCGATCATCGTGTGGATGGTCCCCGAGATGCTGTGGGGCGTGATGTGGCCTAGCCACGTCGCGTTCAACATGGCGATGATCGTCCTTGCCCTGCCTGTCCTCGGGATCGTCGGCCGCCGCACCTACCGGGCGGGGTTCGTTGCCGTGCGGCACGGCGCAGCGAACATGGACACCTTGATCGCCCTCGGCACCGGCGTCTCGTTCCTGTCCGGCCCGGCGTCGTTCTTCGCCCCGGTGGCGAACTACGCCGGCGTGGCGGCGATGATCATGGCGTTCCACCTCACCGGCCGCTACGTGGAGGAACGGGCCAAGGGTCGCGCGTCCCAGGCGATCCGCAAGCTCTTGGAGCTCGGGGCGAAGACCGCCCGCGTCCTCCGCGGCGGGGCGGAGGTGGAGGTGTCGATCACCGCGGTCCAGGTGGGCGACGTAATGGTCGTCCGTCCTGGGGAGAAGGTCCCCACCGACGGGGTGGTGGTCGAAGGGGAGAGCGCGGTGGACGAATCCATGGCCACCGGCGAGTCCATGCCCGTAAGCAAGGGCCCGGGCGACGAGGCGATCGGGGCTACGGTGAACCAGGAAGGCCTTCTCTGTATCCGCGCGACGCGGGTGGGGCGGGACACGTTCCTCGCTCAGGTGGTCCGGCTCGTGGAGGAGGCCCAGGGGTCGAAGGTACCGATCCAGGAACTCGCCGACCGCGTGACGGCGGTGTTCGTCCCGGTGATCCTTGGGATTGTCCTCCTCACCGTGACCGCCTGGCTCCTGTTCCCGGGGCTCATGCGGGGGCTCGTCACCGCCGGAGGGTTTCTGCCGTGGGTGAACCCGGAACTGGGGTTCGTCACCCTTGCCCTCGTGTCCGCTGTGGCTGTGCTCGTCATCGCCTGCCCATGCGCCCTCGGCCCCCCCCCCCCCCCCCC
>DLNB01000031.1 GCA_002479455.1 Acetothermia bacterium UBA7521 | reverse complement strand
GCGATGTGCCCCGACCAGAGCTTGCGCGCGGCGATCTCGGTGGCCAAGGATAGCCGCTCCCCGCCCCCCGCGACAGCGCATCCCCGCGCGCTCCCTGTCCCCCGCTCTCTCCCCAGGGAAAGCGTGGGGCGTAGCTTCGGGCTTCATGCCCGACGGCCGTCTGATCAGCGGACCACGGATTACGGACAACGAATAACGGTCCACGGACAACGGGTGACAGGGAGGCGTAGAATGGCGTCGCAACCATGGAGCGCAACCGAAACCTCCTCATCCGCAACGCGCGACTGGTGACCCCCACCGGCGTGCGCGAAGGCGACTGCCTGATCAGGGACGGCCGGATCGCCGCCCTGGGCGAGGCGAAGAGCCCCGGGCGCACCCCGGAGCTGGATGCGGAGGGGCGGTACCTCGCGCCGGGGTTCGTCGACCTCCACGTCCACGGGGGCGCGGGGGCCGACTTCATGGACGGGGATCCCGACGCAGCGCGGGCAATCGCCCAGTTCCTCGCCGCGCACGGGACGACCGGTCTCCTCGCCACGATCGTCCCCGGCCCTCTGGACCGGATGCGGAAGGCGATGGCCGCCGTGGCGGGGGTCCCGGGGATCTTGGGGATCCACCTCGAGGGCCCGTTCCTCAGCCCCGAGAAGGCGGGCGCGCTCGATCCGGGCTGGTTCCTGCCGCCGGGCCGCGAGGCGTTCCGAGAGCTCGTCGCGGGGTTCGAGGGCGCGATCAAGGTCGTCACGTTTGCCCCCGAGCTCCCCGGCGCGCTCGATCTGGTCACCGAGATCCAGACCATCGGGGCCGTCCCCGCGATCGGCCACACCACGGCTACGTACGAACAGGCGACGGCAGCGCTGGACCACGGCGCGCGGCACGTGGCCCATCTCGGCAACGCGATGACCGGCCTCCACCATCGGGGTCCAGGCTGCGTCGGGGCAGCGCTAGCTTCCGGTGCATCGATCGAGTTGATCTGCGACGGCTTTCACCTCCACCCGGCATTCGTCCGATTGGTAGTCGCGTTTCTCCGCGGGCGGGGGGAGTTCCACCGCTTCTGTCTCGTTACCGACGCCACCGCCGCTGCGGGGATGCCCGATGGGAACTATCGCTGGGGAGATCGGGAGGTCCACCGGCAAGGCAGGGAAGTCCGTCTCGCCGACGGGACCCTCGCCGGCTCCGCCCTGACGCTGGACCGGGCACTGCGGAACGCAATCGAGTTCGCGGGTCTTTCGCTGGAGGAAGCCCTGCCCCTCGTCACCCGGAACCCCGCCCGGGCTCTGGGCTTGGACGGCGAGCTCGGGTCCCTCGCCGTCGGCGCCAGAGCCGACCTCGTCCTCCTCGACCTGGACCTGACCCTTCGGGCGACGATCCGCAGTGACGAGATCGCTTCGCACGACCGATAGCCCACAGGAGAGCTCAAGCGCCGATCGCGGTTCGTCCGTGGATCGCATGTCGGGTTACCGACCCAGAAACCCTAAAGATGAAGGTCTGATTCCTGAGAGCGGCAGTCGGTCGGATCGATCCATCGCAACTTGCGTAGCAAACGCGCACCCCGTCGTGTCTTGGCAAGGATGTCCTGGAGTTCCGCATCGCAGGTCACGATAACGCGATCCGCAGCCAATGCGGCCTCGAGTAGATGCACGTCCTTCCCAAGTGCCCTGATCTCCCGCGATGTAAGCTCTTGTGTGTCGATCGGCTCCATACGCCGCGCTGGTTTGGCGCGGACGATCTTCTTCTTCGCAGTCATCGACGCCATCCACTTGGCCGAGAACCCGCTCCGGTGTCTCTTCCATTCATCCGACAGGGCAGGCGTAAGGATGACTCTATGGCAGATCTCGCGAACACCCTCCAAACAAGCTCGACATGCTCGGGAAACTGAGTGCTCAGATGTCCCCGCAGAGCGAAGCACCGAGGCGTCGATCACAAGGACCCAAGAACGCTTCGGTGTCATGCGCCGCTATATCTTGCCTGCACCGCATCCAGATAGGAACCGTCGACCTTCAGCTGCACAGTGTCGAAGTCCTCTGGCCATTCGCCGTAAGCCCCGTTCTCATCAACCTCACCGGACGTGACCGCCGTAGCACCGGCATCATCGCGCTGGAACCAGTACAACCGAACGTCCTCAGGAGGCACTTCACCCTTTGCCACGAGTGTCTGAACAGAACGTAGCAGGATGGCGCTGTGAGTCTCGATGACCAGGAGAACTCCTCGCCTGGCGGTATCACACAACAGCTGAGCAAGACCGTGTTGAGCTGCGGGGTGCAGATGGATCTCGGGCTGTTCGATGTACACCAGCTGACCTGGCGCAGCCGCGAGCAGAGCGACGAGCACGGGCAGAGCCTGGGATACACCAAAGCCTGCATCGGCGATATTCACCAGATCCTGTGCCCCACCCCGCCTACTCGTCGGCAGCCTCCCAACCATTAGCTCAACCTGGGTGTCATCCACAGAGCGCGTGCCTATCTTCCAGGAAAGCCCCACTCCCCGCAGCATCTCTCCTAGAGCCTCACGTTTCTCCCCTTCCTCCTGCTCCCACTTGACGATCACGCTGGCCACGTACTCCGAAAACACCCCAGGGAAGTTCGCACCGACTGCCGCCTTCTTGTATGTCCTGACTGGATTGCCTCTAAGCCCAGGCAAGTGGATGATCCCCACAATCCGAGGGATGAACACATCGGCCGGTGAGGCTCGGGGGAGACCCAACAAGAGCTCCTTCGTCTCTCGAGCTGGCCACCCGAGCCGAAAAGCCAGGAAGCACCTGTCACGGTAGACTTTCCACTCAAACACCTCCTTCGTGTTCTTCTCTCCCCGGAAGACCGCGGCCAGATCCCTAAGGTGCAAGGGAAGAGCCTGTGCGATCTTCCTGTGAGACATCCCCTTCGTCACATCAACGCGTTGTTCCGCTGAAAGATAACCCATTCTGGTTACATCAAACTCCCTGCCTCCCCACCTCGACCGTTCAGCTGCATACTCGACTTCCAGCGATTCTCCTGTAGACAGCTCCATTCGGATTCCGAAGGATGGCGAACGTTCTTCTCCACTGATCTTGCTTAGAAGCTGTTCGGTCGATGTGAAGCGGACGTTCGGTCCATCCAGCAGCAGAGCCCCGGGATCGCCTGGTGCCTCTAGAGTCTGCTTCAAGAGGAGCAACGGCTGCATGATGCTTGACTTGCCGGCGCTATTAGCACCCGCGAGAATCGTTAAGGGACGGATCTCCAAGTGCCGCTCTTCCCGGACTGACTTGAAACCCCATATCGCTAGACCACGGAGCCGTCTCGTCTCCCGTGCCACGCTGCTCAAACCTCCCTGACGAGAACCTTCCTACGGCGTACTCGCATCTTGATTTCACCACTCACGGACACGCCCATTGTAGCACCTGGCTCGCGATCGCCACAAGCGACGGGGTCAAACCTTCATTCTTAGGGTCGCCGGCCAGCACTACAGGCGTTGGGCCCACCCTGGACAGGACTCTCGCCATCGGTGGGGCGATTTCCGCGACCCGGACAGCGCTACATGCCGTCCGCGCCCAGCAGTCAGTCTTGGTCCGAGTTGCCTTGTACAGCAGTAAGGAGTAGAATCCTTACCGCGAGGTGAGCTAGATGACCAAGGCCAAGCTGACGAGCAAGGGGCAGATCACCCTGCCGAAGCGGGTCCGCGTGCGATTGGGACTTGCGACGGGAGACGAGGTGGAGTTCGTCGAGTACGGTGGCGAGTTCCGGTTGCGTCGCCACGTGCGCGAATCCGCGTTCGCCCCGTACCGCGGCCATCTCTCCCACCTGCGGGAGGAATCTCCGGATGCGATCGTGGAGGAGCTGCGGGGGCGTCCTTGATCACCGCCCTCGACACGAACGTCCTCCTCGACCTTCTCCTCCCGGATTCCCGGCATGCCGATGCATCGCAGCGGGCGCTCGATGCGGCCCTGGCCAAGGGAGCCCTCGTGATCGGCGAGGTCGTCTACGCCGAGCTCGCATCCCAGTTCCCGAACGCAGACGAACTCGACCTGTTCCTGGACGAGACGCACATCCGTCTCGATCCCTCCCCTCCGGAGGCGCTGTGGCAAGCCGCGCAAGCGTGGCACCGGTACCTTGCCCGGCGGGGGAGGGCCTTCCGTTGCCCGAAGTGCGGCAAGCAGGTGATGGTTGCGTGCAGTGGCTGTGGGGAGACGATCAGCGGCCGCCAGCACATCCTGAGCGACTTCCTCGTCGGCGGCCATGCCCTAACCCAGGCCGACCGACTGCTCACGCGGGATCGCGGGTT
>DLNB01000007.1:3296-18043 GCA_002479455.1 Acetothermia bacterium UBA7521 | reverse complement strand
CGAGTTGCCTCAGTGAAAGTGTTACCGAGCGGGATGTCGGTTCCTCAGGATTCGGGTTACCGAAGACGAGGAGATGCCGATGACCCAAGCGAGCGTGGCGGAGGTGGTGGGAGCACTGCGCGGCCGCTACCTGCGTGCGAGGCGTGGCGACACGACGATGATCCTCGACGAGTTCGTGGCCCTCACCGGGTACCACCGTAAGGCCGCGATCCGCGTCCTCCGGAACGGAAGGAGACCCCAGGGCAAGGACCGTCGGGGACATCCCCGGGTGTACACCCCGGACGTGAAGGCGGCGCTCCTCCAGGTGTGGGAGGTCTGCGGGCGGATCTGCTCCAAGCGCCTCGCTCCGTTTCTCCCCGAGATCGTCTCTGTGCTGGAGCGGGAAGGGGAGATCGCCGTGCCTCCAGACACCCGAAGGCTCCTCGTCCAGATGAGCCCGGCCATGATCGACCGGATGCTTGTTACCCACCGCTACCGCAAGGCGAAGGTCCCCGTGCGTACGTTCGCTGACTGGGAGGACGTAGGCCTGGGGTTCCTGGAGCTGGACCTGGTTGCCCACTGCGGGGAGACGACGGCGGGGGAGTACCTCCACACCCTGAACGCCGTGGACGTCGCCACTCTGTGGTGTGAACCGGTGGCCGTGGTCAACCGGAGCCAGGAGGTGGTACGGAAGGCGATCCAGCGAATCCGGGAGCGCCTTCCGTTCCCTCTGTGGGGGATCGACTCGGACAACGACTCGGCGTTCCTCAACGCCCATCTCTACAGGTACTGCCAGAAAGAAGGGGTTCAGTTCACCCGCTCTCGTCCGTACAAGAAGAACGATCAAGCGTACGTGGAGGGGAAGAACGGGTGTGTCGTGCGCCAGCTTGTGGGGTACCGGCGGTACGAGTCGCGGGAGGCGCAGGCTCTCCTGGAGGCGATCTACGCCGACTGGCGGCTGGTGGTGAACTACTTCCAGCCGGTGCGGAAACTCATCTCCAAGGAGCGCGTGGGCAGCAAGGTACGGAAGAAGTACGACCTGGCTCGGACACCCTACCGGCGGGTCCTCGCCGCCCCCGACGTCCCCGAGGAGAAGAAGATCGAGGCCGAGGAGATCTACAACACGCTGAACCCGGCGGGTCTTCAGCGGCGGATCGAGGCCAACCTACGAGCCCTCGCGAGGTTGCCCCGGTAACATGTCTTCTGAGGCATCGACACCGGCTTCGGTAACACCTACTTCTGAGGCGTCACGGAAGTTGACGGGCGATCGGTCAGAGGCCGCTTCTGCTGGTCAAGCGAAAGACGGCTGGGGATCCGGCGGGCGGAGCGGAGGGCCTCTCACGGGGGCTTCCCCCCGTCAGAGGTCCGGCTCCCGTTTTCGAAGGCGGGCCAAGACCCGCTGACCTGCGGCGACCGCGGCCGAGGGGGTGATCCCGAACTCCCGGAGGAGGACCGACCCAGGGGCGCTGGCCCCGAACGACGCCAGCCCGACGATCTCCCCGTCCAAGCCCACGTAGTGCTCCCATCCCAACCGGTGCGCGGCCTCCACGGCCACCCGCGCCCGCACGGCAGGAGGAACAACCTCGTCCCGGTACGCCTGCGGTTGCCGGTCGAACAGGTCCCAGCTCGGGAGGGCCACAACCCGCACCCGGACCCAGTCCCGCGCCAACTCCTCCCCGGCAGCGAGCGCAACGCGGACCTCCGAGCCGGTCGCGAGGAGGATCAGCTCAGGTTCTTCCCCGGGCGCGCCTTCCCAGAGGATGTACCCCCCCCGGTGCAGCCCATCCGGGGAAGCGAGACGGGACCGGTCGAGGACGGGGAGGTCCTGGCGGGTGAGGATGAGGGCAGTGGGGCCATCCCGACGAAGGAGGGCGGCCCGCCACGCCTCGACGGTCTCGGCCGCATCCGCGGGGCGGATCACAGTCAGGTTGGGAATCGCACGCAACGCGAGCAGGTGCTCGACGGGCTGGTGGGTCGGGCCGTCCTCGCCGAGGGCGATCGAGTCGTGGGTGAACACGAACACGACCGGGGCGTGCATGAGCGCGGCGAGCCGGATCGGGGGTCGCATGTAGTCGGAGAACACGAGGAACGTACCCGTGAACGGCCTCAGTCCGCCGTGACGGGCCATTCCCACGGCGATCGCGCCCATCGCGTGCTCACGCACGCCGAAGTGGAGGTTTCGGCCTGCGTAGCTCCAGCCGCCGCCCACCTCGCCTTGGCGGTCGGCTGGCCCGGGTGGGCATCCGAAGTCACCCTCTCCCGTGAGCCATGTCAGGCACGATGGGTTGAGATCGGCTGAACCGCCGATGAGGTCGGGGATAACAGGAGAGAGATCTTGCAGGACGACCTCGGACGCTTTGCGGGTGGAGACGGCTTTCCCGCCCGACGGGAACGAGGGAAAACTCGCGTCCCAGTGGGCGGGGAGGTCACCGCGGATCCGCCGCAGGAATTCCTGGGCGAACTCCGGGTAGTCCCTCGTGTAGCGCGCCAGAGCCTCGTTCCACCTCTGTTCCTCCCTCTCACCGCGAGCCGCTGCACTCTGGAACGGCCGACGCGCCTCATCTGGGACGAGCAGGAGCGGCTCCTCGGGCCACCCCAGGTTCCGCTTCGCCGCCTGGAGTTCCTCCGCCCCCAGCGGCGCGCCGTGGACGTGGAACGAGCCCTGCTTCTGGGGGGCCCCGTAGCCGATCGTGGTCGCGATGCAGACGAGAGAGGGTCGGTCTGAGTCGGCCTTCGCCGTGTCGAGTGCGTGAGAGATATGGGTGAGGTCGTTCCCATCCTCGACTTCGATCACGTTCCACCCGTGTGCGGCGAACCGCTGGGGGACGTCCTCGGTGAACGTGAGGTCGGTGGAGCCCGCAAGGGAGATCCCGTTCCGGTCGTAGAGGACGATCAGCTTTCCGAGATGGAGGTGGCCGGCGAGGGAGCACGCTTCAGCAGAAACCCCCTCCATGAGGTCCCCGTCGCTCGCCAGGACGTAGGTGAAGTGATCTACAACCGGGTAGCCGGGACGGTTGAACCGCGCGGCAAGATGGGCCTCGGCCATCGCCATCCCTACGGCCATGGCCAAGCCCTGGCCGAGGGGGCCCGTTGCCACCTCGACCCCTGGGGTCAGGCCCGCCTCGGGGTGCCCCGGCGTGCGGCTGTCCCACTGGCGGAACCGCGCGAGTTCGTCAAGGGGGAGGTCGTACCCGGCGAGGTGGAGGAGGGCGTAGAGGAGGGCCGAGCCGTGACCGGCGGAGAGGATGAACCGATCCCGGTCGGGCCACGTCGGGTTTCGCGGGTTGTGCTTGAGGTGGCGCGTCCACAGGGCGTAGGCCATCGGTGCCGCGCCGAGGGGGAGCCCGGGGTGGCCGGACTTGGCGGTTTCCACCATGTCCGCGGCCAAGAAGCGCAACGCATTCACCGCTCGGTTCTCGTTCTCGGTTCGGCTCACTGTGCCCTCCTCAGGCTCGGTGGATTATAGCCATCGAGGTCGTGCCTTCAGAGATTGGCGCGTGGGGAGGAAACGGTCTATCCTTCGTCCGTGACGCTCGATCGGTATGCGCTCGCCCCGATGAAGGACCTGTGGACGCTCGACGCCCAGTACGAGCGGTGGCTGCGCGTGGAGCTCGCTGCCCTCGCCGCGCTGGAGGAGGCGGGGGAGATCCCGCAGGGGACGGCGGCAGTCGTTTCCGCGCGGGCGCGAATCGATCGGAAGCGTATTCAGGTCTGGGAGACGGAGACCGGACACGATCTCGTGGCTTTTCTGTGGGCAATCGAGGAGACGGTGGGCCCCGACGGTCGCTGGCTCCACTACGGCCTCACGTCGTCCGACATCAAGGACACCGCCCTCGCCCTGACCCTCGTCTCGGCCCTCGATCTCGTCTACGGGAGAGCTGCGCGGCTGGGGGAAGCGTTGGGGGCGCTCGCGGAGCGGCATCGCGATGACCCGATCCTCGGCCGGACCCACGGCCAGTGGGCGGCGCCGACCACGTTCGGACGGAAAGCTCTTGTCTGGTGGGATGAGCTGAGGCGGATCCAGACCCGGATCCAGCGGGCGCGGGATGGGATCGCGGTGGGCAAGCTCTCCGGCGCGGTGGGGACTCACGCTTACTTCCCGCCTGCCGCTGAGGAGAAGGCCCTCGCCGCCTTCGGGCTCCGGCCGTGCTCGGTCGCGACCCAGATCGTGTCGCGCGATCGCCACGCCGAGGTCCTGTTTGCCCTTGCTTCAGCTGCCTCCCTCGTGGAGAAGGTTGCCCTCGAGGTCCGGCTTCTGTCGCGGTCCGAGGTCGGGGAAGTCGCCGAGGGGATGCCCGAAGGATCGTCGGCGATGCCCCACAAGAGGAACCCGATCCTCTCCGAGCGGCTGTGCGGCTTGGCCCGCGTCGTGCGGGCCGGGGTCAGCCTGGCTCTGGAGGACAACGCCCTGTGGCACGAACGGGACATGTCCCATTCCTCGGTGGAGAGGGTGCTCTTCCCGCAGTGCTTCACCCTCGTGGACTACTTGCTTGCCCGGGGGGCGGACCTCGTGAACCGGCTCGTCGTCTTCCCCGACCGGATGCGGGCACACATCGCGGACGCGGGGGGACTCCCCTTCTCGGAGGGGCTGCTTCTCGCGCTCGTGCGGTCGGGACTCAGCCGGCGCGAGGCCCATGACCTCGTGTCGCGCCTGGCCGATGCGGCCCGTGACCAGGAGATGGAGCTCGCCCGCGTCGCGGAGACCGATCCGATCGTCCGGGAGCGGCTGGGCCCGGAAGAAATTCGGTCCGCGTTCGCTCTCCGGTCGGCCCTCGGCAACGCCCCCGCGGCGTTCGACCGTGTGCGGGAGGAAGGGTATACTTCCCACGGAGACCGTGATGTCTGAGCAAAAGTGGATCTGTCGTCTTATCCTGCCCCCCCAGGGGCAGGGATAACGCACTCCAGCGCATTCCGGTAACGAGCAACGAGAAGCAGATCATTGGGTTCGTGCTTTGGACTGTGGAAGGAGGAAGGCGTGGGGTTCACAAAACTTGAGGCAGATCCAGCACTTCGCGAGCGAGCTGTGCTCGCGTTCTGGGAGGAGAGCCGGGCCTTCGTGCGGTCGCTCCAACAAAGGGGGTGTGGGTCCCGGTTCGTATTCTACGAAGGACCGCCCACGGCCAACGGCCGACCGCACATCGGGCACCTCCTCGCCCGTCTCCAGAAGGACCTCTTCCCCCGCTACCACACGATGCGGGGTCACTACGTCGGCCGCAAGGCGGGGTGGGACTGCCATGGCCTGCCGGTGGAGCTCGAGGTGGAGAAGGCGCTGGGGATCAGCACCAAGGCGGAGATCGAGCGCTACGGGGTGGAGGAGTTCGTCGCCCAATGCAAAGGCTCCGTGCGCAAGTACATCCAGGCGTGGGCGGACATGATCCGGCGCCTCGGGTTCTGGATCGACTTGGATGACCCGTATGTAACCTACACCGACGACTACATCGAGACCCTGTGGTGGGAGCTTAAGGAGATCCACAGCCAAGGGCTCCTGTACCCGGGGCACAAGATCCTCCCCTACTGCCCACGGTGTGGGACGTCGCTCTCCTCCCACGAGGTGGCGCAGGGGTACCGGCGGGTGGCCGACCCCTCTGTGTTCGTCCGGATGCCGCTGCGCGATGATCCGGATGTGTCGCTGCTGGTGTGGACCACGACTCCCTGGACGCTCCCCGCCAACGTGGCCGTGGCCGTCAACCCCGACGCCCAGTACGCCGAGGTCCAGCATGATGGACAGAGGCTGATCCTCGTTGAATCGCGGGTCTCCTCCGTGCTGGGGGGTGACGCGAAGATCCTTCGCGTCTTCCCGGGGCGCGAGCTTCTCCACCAGCACTACGACCCCCTGTACGGGCTGACGCGGAGCGCTGGTGCGTATCAGGTTTGGCCAGCTGGCTTCGTGTCGCTGGACGAGGGGACGGGGATCGTCCACATCGCCCCCGCGTTCGGCGAGGAGGACTACAATCTGTTGGGACCAGACTCTGGTTTCCCGGACTTCCTTCAGCCAGTGGACAAGGCCGGACGGTTCATCGACGAGTTCCCCCTTGCCGCGGGCGTGTTCGTGAAGGACGCGGATCCGCTCATCCTCAAGGACCTCGCGGAGCGGGGTCGCCTGTTGCGCAGAGAAGACTACGAGCACGAGTACCCGTTCTGCTGGCGGTGCGATACCCCGCTCCTCTACTACGCCCTCGACTCGTGGTTCATCGCCACGACACGTGCCAAGGACGAGATCATCGCGGCCAGCGAGACGATCGCCTGGCACCCGGAGCACGTCGGGGAGAGCCGGTTCAGGGACTTCCTCGCCTCGATGCGCGACTGGGCCCTGTCCCGCGATCGGTACTGGGGGACGCCGCTGCCGGTGTGGATCTGCGACGCGTGCGGGGACAAGAGGGTGGTTGGGTCGCGAGCGGAACTCGTCGAACACGCGGTGGACCCCGACCTCGCCCGCGAGGTGGAACTCCACCGGCCGTACGTGGACCGGGTCGAGCTTCGCTGTCCTCGGGAGCGGTGCAACGGGGTGATGCGCCGCGTGCCGTACGTCCTCGATACGTGGTTCGACTCCGGCTCGATGCACACCGCGCAGTGGCACTACCCGTTCGAGAACGGGGACCGGATGAAGGCATCCTACCCTGCAGATTTCATCAGCGAGGGACTCGATCAGACCCGTGGCTGGTTCTACACAATGCTCGTTACCGGTGTCCTCCTCCACGGGTCCGCGCCGTACCGGAACGTCCTCGTCACCGGGATGGGGCTCGACAGCGAGGGTCAGAAGATGAGCAAGTCGCGGGGCAACGTGCTCGATCCGATGCCGATCGTGGAGACCCACGGCGCCGATGCGGTGCGGTGGTGCCTGGCCTCGGAATCCGCGCCGTGGAACGAGCGGCGGTACGACGAGAGCGGTGCCCGCCAGGCGCGGTTCGGGTTTCTCGATACGGTGCGCAATTGCCACGATTTTCTCGCCCTCTACGCGGGGATCGACGGGTTCACTCCATCCACCGTGGTGCCCACGGTGGCCGACCGTCCGGGGCTCGACCGGTGGTTCGTGTCCCGGCTGGGGGCGGCGGTGGAGCGGGCGACTGCGGCCCTCGACGGCTACGACCCGCTGGCGGCGACACGCGAGCTCGCTTGGCTCGTGGACGATCTCTCCAACTGGTATATCCGCCTGTCCCGCCCTCGGTTCTGGGGCGGAGGCCTAACCCAGGACAAGCTGTGTGCGTACGGGACCCTGTACGAGGCGCTGCGCGCGCTTGCTCTCCTCCTCGCTCCGTTCACCCCGTTCCTCGCCGAGGCGATGTGGGCGTCCCTACGAACCGAGGGGGATCCTGACTCCGTCCACCTCACCGATTGGCCGGAGCCGCCGGCCCGCGACCCGTCGCTGGAAACGCAGATGGCCCGCGTGCGCAGCGTGGCCTCGCTTGCGTTGGGGGCGCGCAACCTGGCCAAGGTCAAGGTCCGCCAGCCCCTGCCCGCTCTTCACGTCCTTCACCAGGAAGGAGACGAGGCGATTCCCGACGAGCTGTGGGCCCTCGTTCGGGACGAGGTGAACGTGGTCAGCATCCTCCGGGGGGAGAGCCTCGATCCGTATCGCGTGCCGAAGGTGTCGCCGGAGTTCCGGCGGTTGGGTCCACTGCACGGGGAGCGCGCGCCCAAGATTGCGGCGGCCCTCGGGCAGGCCGATCCCCGTCAACTGGCGGCCGACCTCGCCTCCCGTGAACGGATCGAGATCCAGGTGGATGGAGAACGGATCGTGCTCGATCCAGAGATGGTCAAGGTGGAGTGGCGGCCGGTGGAGGGGTTCGTTGTGTTTGCAGGACCAGACGGTGCTGTGGCCCTCGACCTACGCTTGGACGATGCGTTGAAAGCGGAGGGCGACCTGCGCGAGCTCGTCCACCGCCTCCAGCTTGCCCGCAAGGAAGCGGGGTTCGTGGTGACGGACCGGATTGAGGTCGGGTTTGCTGGAGCGCTGGGGGAGATCTTCCGTTGGTCTGCAGACAGGATCGGGGACGAGGTGCTCGCTGTGTCGGTTCGGGAAGGGGAATTGGCTGGGGCTGAGTACGAGGCGGAACTGGAGGTCCACGGGCGGACCGGTCGGGTGTGGCTCAAGCGGAGCGGGAGGTAGCCATGCCAGCGATTGCCGTGATCGGCGCGCAGTGGGGCGACGAGGCGAAGGGGAAGGTGGTCCACCACCTGTGCCGGACCGCGCAGATGTGCGTGCGGTTCAACGGGGGGGCCAATGCCGGACACACGGTGGAGGATGCCCTGGGCACGGCCCGCCTCCACCTTGTCCCGTCGGGCGCGTTGCACGCCGGGTGCCGGGGCGTGATCGGACACGGTGTCGCCCTTGACCCGTGGGGATTGGAGCGGGAACTCGACGAACTGCAGAACCAAGGACGTCCCAAGCCGAACCTGTACCTCTCGGACCGCGCCCATCTCGTCCTCCCCCACCACCGCTGGCGGGAAGAGGCGGATGGAACGGCCGATCACATCGGCACCACCCGCCGCGGCATCGGACCGGCGTACGAGGACCGGGTCGCGCGGCGCGGCCTCCGCGTGGCCGACCTCGCCGACGAGCGGTCGCTGCGAGACGGAATGGAACAGATTGCAGCACGGTCGGGGTTCAAGGGTGATATCGAGCGGGTCGCTGCTGATCTGATCCGGTTCCGCGAGCGGTTCGCGAGCCGGACGGGCAACGCGCAGGAGCTCATCACCGCTGCGCTAAAAGGAGGGGAGGGAATGGTGTTCGAGGGTGCTCAGGGAACGCTCCTCGACCTCAACCTCGGGACGTACCCGTACGTGACCTCGTCCACGACCACGGTTCACGGGATCGGGTGGGGTACCGGGGTCCGCGTGAGCCTGGGGCGCGTGGTGGGGGTGACCAAGGCGTACACGACCCGCGTCGGCGAGGGCCCATTCCCGACCGAGGACCTGGGCGCGGTCGGGGAACGGCTGCGTGAGGGAGGAGGCGAGTACGGGGCCACCACCGGGCGCTCCCGCCGTTGCGGCTGGCTCGACCTCGTCGCGCTGCGTTACGCCCACGGGGTGAACGGGTTCACCGAGCTCGCCCTGACGAAGCTCGATGTCTTGTCTGGGCTGGACGAGGTAGTGGTCGGCGTGGGCTACCGGATCGGAGGGCGGATCGTGGAGCGGTTCCCGGCTCGGGCCGAGGACCTCGCGCATGCCGAGCCGTTGTACGAGCGGCTTCCCGGTTGGGAGGAGGGGATCGCTGGGATCCGGGACTTCGCGGCGCTCCCCACAGCTGCCCAGAGGTTTGTGCGGTGGATCGAGGAGCAGGTGGGGATCCCGGTGACGCTCATCGGAACCGGTCCGGGTGCGCAGGCGATCATCGAGCGAGGTGAAGGGTGAGGATCGTTCGGTTTGGACGCGGGACATGGGGAATTGTGGACGGGGAACGGGTTCGGGTCACGCGCGGTCCGGGTGGGGCGGTGATCGGTCGAACGTGCGCCCTGGATGAGATCCGTCTCCTCCCGCCCGTGCGGCCGACAAAGATCGTGTGCGTCGGGCGGAATTACCGCGCGCACATTCGGGAGATGGGCCATGCCGACGTGCTGCCCGCCGAGCCAGGGCTCTTTCTCAAGGCTCCGAATGCTCTTGCGGCTCCCACCGCAGAGATCCCATATCCGTCGTTCACCAAGCTCCTCCACTACGAAGGGGAGCTTGCCGTGGTGGTCGGGCGACGGATGAAGTCCGTGGCCAGGGAAACTGCCCTGGACTATGTCCTCGGCTATACATGCGCCCTCGATCTGACGGCTCGGGATCGTCAGAAAACTGATCTGCAGTGGGTTCAGGCGAAGTCGGCCGATGGGTTCCTCCCCCTGGGACCCTGGCTGGAGACCGACCTTGATCCGCAAAACGTGGCCCTTCGCACCTATGTGAATGGGGAGCTGCGCCAGGACGGACGCACGGGGGACATGCTCTTCCCCGTGGCGGATCTTCTTTCGTACGTGAGCTCGTTCATGACCCTTGAGCCTGGCGATGTGGTGTTGACCGGAACGCCGTCGGGGGTGGGCGAACTGCACCGGGGGGATGCGGTCGAGGTGGCGGTAGAGGGGATTGGCTCCCTTTGTGTACGGATCGTGTAAGGGGGCTCGATTTGGGTTGAGGGAAGCTTTGCTCGCGTTTATGATCCGGTTCAGCACGAGGAGGAAGGGATGCAGAAGACGTACATGGCCAAGAAGGAAGACGCGGGGGTGACCTTCCGGCGCGACTGGCTTGTGGTCGATGCCACGAACCAGCCGCTCGGTAGGTTGGCGTCGAAGCTCGCGCTCGTCCTTCAGGGCAAGCACAAACCAATGTACACGCCGTTTTTCGATGTGGGCGATTACGTGGTCGTGGTCAACGCGGACAGGGTTCGCCTTACGGGCAAGAAATGGGACCAGAAGATGCACTACCGCCATTCGGGCTATGTCGGGCATCTCACGGCAACACCGTATCGCGAGGTTCAGGCTCGTCATCCCGAGATTCCGATCAAGCTTGCCGTCCGCCGGATGCTGCCCAAGAACGAGCTCGGGCGGCGGATGCTGCGCAAGCTGAAAATCTACCCCGGCCCGGACCATCCGCACGCAGCTCAGACTCCGACCGAGGTATCATTGTAACCTTCGTTCGCCCTTTGACGAGGTGATCTAGGTCCCCTCGCCTCCAGACAAACTGGGGGCGGGGGGTCTGCTTCTTTCCTGACGTTCCTTTCGTCCTCTGGGTAGTCTGTCGCTTCGAGAGCACGATGAACACGCAATCAGGGGGTGATCCCGGTTACAGACACAAACGGGGTTGGCCATTAGACTTGCAGCGGTGTATTCGGTAAGGAGGTTGACGATGGTGAGGAAGACCAGCCTATGGTTTCTGATTTCCCTGGTGATCGCCGTGCCGCTCAGCGCGCAGGGTTACTTCCAGGTGACCCAGGGAGCGGTTAAGGCCGCTGTCCCCCCGATCGCGGGGGCACAGTCGGCTGAGGATTTCTACGCCTACGATGCTGGGCAATCCCGCAGCAACATGGATGGTAGGTTCCCTGAAACGGGGAACCTGGTGCTGTTCCTGTATCGAGAGCCTTCGACGCAGAACCTTTACCTGTTCTTCATCGTGAACAAAACCGACACCGGAGCAGGTGGCAGTGTTCGGTTGACGGTGAAGGACTTCCCCCCAGGCGCGGACTTCGTGGTCAAGGACGACGCGGGCTTCCCGCTGTTCGCGATCTTCTTGCCCGAGTTGAACGACGAGTACGTTCTCACGAACGGGGAATACCAGGTTCTGTGGACATGGGTTGCGAACAACACGGATGGGGGTGTGTTTGGTCCGCTGGGGGACGAGTTCAAGATCACGATCGTCCCCGGTGCGTTCAGTGGCGTCCAGAGGATCGTGTTCAAGTCGGGGAACATCAACGTACCGACCCGTCTCGAACTGAACACCACCGAGACGATCGTGATCCAGGGGATGAAGAACCAGCCGCCGGTAGCGCGGCTTGTCGTCACCCCGGCTGCCCCGCGGGCGCGTCAGCAGATCACGTTCGACGCGTCGGGGAGCACGGATGCAGACGGACAGATTGTCCAGTACAGGTGGGACTTCAACGGAGACGGCGTTGTCGATCTGGTCAGCACGGAGCCGACGGTGCAGTACGGGTATGTGGCGGGCGGGTCGTACACTGTGCGGCTGACGGTGGTGGATAACGTGGGGATGGAGGGTACGTTCACGATGCCCTTGTACGTTTCCCCGGTCACCGTGACCGCAGTCCGCTCGATCTCGACCACCACGGCTCTTCCAGGGTACACGTTCCGGGTTCAGGTGCGGATCCACACGGATCAAGATCTGGCTGGCGCCGGTTTGGACGAGAACCCGCCGGTGGGCTGGGAGGTCACGCCGGTGGCAAACGGCGGAGCGATCTTCAACCGACCTGAGGTGCAGTGGGTGTTCTTGGAGCCGATCAAGGCGGGAACCGAACGGGTCATCATCTACGACGTGACCGTTCCCCGGGTGGAGCTGCTGGCCTCGATTCGACTGCCCCAGCAGTTCTGCATCACGGGCACCTTCCAGGCCAAAGTGCCTGACTTCGAGTTCGAGGTGGCGGGCGAATCATGCTTCCTTGTGAACGACTGCCTGTCCATTCTGGAAGCGGTGGCACACCTCGTTCCGGCGAGCATGCCCGGGGAAGAGGACCGGGTGGACCTTCGGCTGTCAGAGGCGATCACAACCGAGCAACTGATGCGTGCTACGGAGCTGTGGCGGACCGATCGGCCGGTGGTGAAGGCCTGCGGCGAGCGGATCAGCCTGTCGATGCTCAAACTCATCTCTGCGTACGCCATCTCCTGCACGGGGATCGATCAACCGCTGCCGACGATGCCCCCGGCGAACCTGCAGGCGCGGCGGTGGATCATCACTCCGATCCCCTGCGAGGGTGTCGTGATCGGCTTCTACGACTCGGCGGGCAATGTGGTGGGGAACAGGTTCACGGTCAAGGTCGAGATCACCACCGACCGGGATGTCTACGGTGTGGGTCTCGATGAGGATCTCCCCATCGGATGGCGTGTGACCCCGATCCAGAACGATGGTTTCATCTACAAGCCGGGTGTGGATCAGTGGGTGCACACGGGTGTGCTGAAAGCTGGGCAGACGAAGACGATCATCTACCAGGTCGAGGTTCCACCCACGGTGACGGTGGAGACAACGCCGCCGGATCCGTGCAAGGTGCTCTCCACGGCGCTCATCGCTGGACGAGCGGACAGCGGGCACCCCTGCATTGAGGTCGAGGTTACGGGTGCGAACCGGGTTGATCTTACGGACTGCCTCAACGTGATCGTGGCCATCTCCCGATGGGATGTGGCGCGGGACACGATCGATCTGTCGCTTTCTGACAAGATCACGTTCCCTCAGGTGCAGCGTGCGATTGCGTTCTGGCTCGAAGGCACGAAGGTGCCGCGGACGTGCGCGCCGGGGATCGTGGACTACGAAACGATGAAGATGATCATCGCGTTGTGGATCACGGGCACCCCGATCTGTGAGGTGCTGCCGGGGCGGGCACCGGGGATCTGCGACCGCTGAAGAGGCGGAAGGCGCTGGTTCTTCCTCAGGATGAGGGCGGCGGGGGCCGGACGACGGCCCCCGCCTGCCCGCAGAAGGAGGCGATGATGCGAACGGTCGTGGCAACCACGTGCGCGATAGCAGTAGGGTTCCTCGCTTTTGGACAAACTATCGGTCTGGTCGCGTCGACTGCGATCCCGAATCCGGGATCCGAGATCACGTTTCAGGTGGTGGGGGCCCCTGCCGGGGCTCAGTTCAAGTGGGACTTCAACGGAGACGGCCGCCCGGACACGACGACCAACCAACCATGGGCAACCTGGACCGTGCCTGCGGGGTACTGGGAGGTTGCGGTGGAGATCATCCAAGGCGGGAAGACCGTTTCCCGGCTCATGGCAGCCGTGGTGGCCGATGCCCGGGTTGGCGCGTTCCGGTCAGTGCGATGGAATGGAGGAGTCCTTGAAGTGACCGTGACCGTGCGCGCGAAGCAGTTCCTGGTGGCCCCCGCGGTGGTGGAAACCGTGCCACCGGGGTGGGCGGCGGCGGTGATCGATGATGGTGGGGCGATCTACCGGCGCGGCGATGTGCTCGAGGTTCTCTGGTCAACGTCTCTTGACCCGGGGATGGAGCTGCGGTTCGTGTACGCCCTCTACCCACCCGCGGGAGAGGCATCGGTGCGCCTCTCGGGCGCTGCCAGCGGCTACCAGGAGGGTCGTCGGGTGGAGGCGCGGGTGGCGGGGGCGGTGACCTTCTAGCGTAGGGTCCGTGCTTGGTCCCACAAGGTGTCGAACCACGCGCCGAGAGGGCGTCCGAGGTCGGGGATGCCGAGGACAGCGACGCCTGCTTCGACGTTGTGAACGAGCGAGAAGTAGGACCAGTTGGCCGATGTGATCAGGACGTCGCAGCGATCGATGAGCAGGAACTTCGTGTGGAGAGTCGTCCCCGGTTCGTCAAACCGCACTGCAACCCCGCATGCAGCGAGATACGCTGCGACCAATCGGTTGTCTCGTGCGAGGTCAGCGAAATCCTCGCCACTCTCGAGGAGGACCTGCACCTCGATCCCACGGGCTGCAGCCCGGCACAGCTCGTCTACAATGCGGTTCGAGGGGCTGTCCGCGTACGCCGGGTAGTACGCGAGCCGATAGATCAGGGCGTGGATCGATTCCGTCGCTGTCCGGAGCATGTCAGGGATGGCCTGGGCATGGAGGCCGCCTTGGGGAGGGTCAAGCAGTGGGACCACGGCGGGGCGTGGCCATGGCAGAGGAGCCAGGTGGGGAACCGCCCGTAAGTGCCCTTCCCACAGAAGGTCGAAGAACCTCCCGAAGGCATCTCCCAACTCCTCAGCCTCGATCGCCAGATCGAGCTGGACGCTCCTCGTGAGGGCGGACATCGTCCAGTGCGTGGATCCCACAACGACCCACCGCCGATCGATGACGAGGAACTTCGTATGGAGGGTCACATCCGGCGCATCCCACCGCACGATCACTCCGCGCTGTTCCAGATAGGTGCGAGCCGCTCTTTGCTCTGGGCCCGGGCCTGTCTCCCGCGTCTCCGCGAGGACCCGCACCTCTACCCCCCGCCCGGCGGCTGAGGCGAGGGCTTGGAGGAGACCGGCCGTGGCCCCGTTCCCGGTGTAGGTTCGGATGTCGGACAGAGAGACCAGAACCTCCGCTTCAGCCGTGTCGATCAGCCCGATGACGAACTGGGGGTACAGGGGGGCATCGGGGGTGGTGCACAACGGGACGAGGGGCAGGGCA
>DLNB01000007.1:0-3203 GCA_002479455.1 Acetothermia bacterium UBA7521 | reverse complement strand
GGGCAGGGCGGCAGCCCCCCAGGCGAACGCGGAGAGCAGAATGGCAACGCGCTTCATCGCCCGGTATGATAACCCACCGATGAACGGCGAAGTGTCCCCGGATCGGCTCCGCCGGACCTGTGATCCCCGTGTCTTCCCCTTCTCCACTACCGAGGAGCTGGACCCACTCACGGAGATCGTGGGCCAGGAGCGGGCGATCGAGGCCCTGTGGCTCGGGTTGTCGCTCGAGGATCCCCAGCACCGATACAACATCTACGTGTCGGGTGGGCCGGGCCTGGGGAAGACCTCCGCTGTCTCGCGGCTTCTGGGAAAGGTCTCCCAGACGCGACCCGTCCCGTCCGACATCTGCTACGTGCACAACTTCCGGGTTCCCCACGCCCCCCGCTACCTGCTGCTCCCCGCCGGGCGGGGGCGCGAGCTGAAAGCGGACATGGATCGGTGCATCGAGTTCCTGGCTCACGAACTGCCGCGGGTTCTTGAGTCCGACGAGTTCAAGGCCCGTACGAAGAAGGAACGGGACAGGTTCTCGCGGGAACGCGACGAGGAATTCCACGGTTTGGAGAAGAGGGCGGCCCAGCTGGGGTTCTCCCTGCAGCGAACGCCCCTTGGGATCAACACGCTCCCCCTCAAGGAGGACGGGAGCCCCTACTCGCAGGAGGAGTACGGTTCCCTCCCTGAGAGCGACCGGGCAGAGATCCTTCGCAAGCAGGAAGAGGTCCAGGGGTTGGTGCGGGACACGTTTGCGCGCCTGGCGAAGCTCGATGAGGCATGGCATGAGGCCCAGCAGCAGCTGACGAAGAAGGCGGTGGAGTTCCTCGTCGAGCCGCGCTTCGCCCAGCTGAGCGAGAAGTACAGCGGCTTGGAGCGGGTGCAGGGCTACCTCGCCGAGGTGAAGTCGGACATCGTGGAGAACGTGGAGGGGCTTCAGGCGGCGAACAAGAAGGGACCGCCGGCAGCGCAAGCAGGTCCGGTTTTCGTTCCCCTGCCGGACAGCGGGGACCGGTTCCTTCGGTATCGAGTGAACGTGGTGGCGGACCGCTCCGGCAGCGCGGGCGCGCCGGTGGCGGTGGAGGGGAACGCTACGTACACCAACCTGTTCGGCACGATCGAGCGCCGGGTTCAGTTCGGGGCCGTGACGACCGACTTCACTCAGATCCGCGGGGGAGCCCTGCACCGGGCGAACGGCGGGTACCTCGTCTTGGACGCGATGAACCTCCTCCGGTTCCCCCTGTCGTGGGAGGCCCTCAAGATCGCGCTCAAGGCGGGGCAGATCCGGATCGAGGACCCCGCTCAGATGCTCGGGTTCGCGGCCACGGAGGGCCTGCGGCCCGAGCCGCTCCCCCTCGACGTGAAGATCCTCCTTGTGGGGTCTCCCTATCTGTACTACCTCCTCTACCACTACGACGAGGACTTCCGCAAGCTGTTCGGGATCCGGGCGGATTTCGACACGGAGATGCCGTGGACCGAGGGCTCGGTGCAGTCTCTGGCGCGGTTCGTGCGGACGTGTCGGGTCGAGAACCCCGCCGTGCTTCCGTTCTCCCCCAGCGGGGTGGCGCGGTTGGTCGAGCACGCGGCCGAGATCGCCTCCGATCAGGCGAAGCTGGCGACGCGGTTTGGGGAGCTTGCTTCGCTCGTGGCCGAGGCAAGCTTCTGGGCCCGCGAACGCGGCTCGCGCGTGGTGAGCCGCGACGACGTGCGACAGGCCATTGTCAAGGGTCGGTACCGTCACTCCCTCCTAGCGGAGAAGGTGCGCGAGTGGATCGCCCGTGGAACGCTCATCGTGGACGTGCACGGTGAGGTCGTCGGTCAGGTGAACGGTCTGGCTGTGCTCAATTCGGGGGACTTCGCGTTCGGCAAACCGACGCGGATCACGGTGAACGTGTTCACCGCCAAGAGCGGCGTCGTGGACATCGAGCGGGAGGCCGAGCTTGGGGGGAAGCTCCACACGAAGGGAGTGATGATTCTCAAGGGCTACCTCGCGGCGCGATTCGGTCGGCAGAAACCCCTTTCACTGGGGGCAAGCCTCGCTCTGGAGCAGTCCTACTCGGGGATCGAGGGGGATTCCGCATCGGCGGCGGAATTGTACGCCCTGCTGTCGGCTCTGGCGGGGATTCCAGCTCGGCAGGGAGTTGCCGTCACCGGCGCCGTGGATCAACGGGGACGGTTGCAGGCGATCGGTGGCGTCAACGAGAAGGTGGAGGGGCACTTCCTCGTGTGTCAGGAGCTCGGCCTGAGTGGAGATCAGGGGGTGATCCTACCTGCGGCGAACGTGGACCACCTGATGCTTCCCGAGGAGATCGTCCATGCCGTGGCCGAAGGCAAGTTCCACATCTGGGCCTGCTCCACTGTTGAGGAAGGCGTGGCGATCCTGTTCGGAGTTCCTGCAGGGGAACCCGGCCCAGAGGCCACCTATCCCGAGGACACGCTCTTCCGCCGCGTAGCGGATCGCCTCGACGAGATCCGGGCGAGTCTCCGTGCGGAGTCGGAACGGGAGAAGGAAGAACGCTAGTGCCTACCTGTATAAGTCAGCGTAACGTTTCTTGAGTCCCGCCGGGGTGACCCGCTTGGACGTCCACTCGAATGGGGAAGTTGACTCGTTGTACGCAGCCAGGAACCGATCAATCGCCTCTCGGAGCGTTCGCGGAGACGTGAAGCTCCCGTTCCGCAACACCCGTCGCTGTAGGATGCTGAACCAGATCTCTACCTGGTTGAGCCAGCTAGCGCGGGTAGGAGTGAAGTGGAAGCGTACGTTCTTGTGTCGGGCAAGCCACCGGTCGTGCTTGGGTTTGTGGGTGTTGAGGTTGTCGAGGATCACGTGGATCTCCTGAGAAGACGGGTACTGAGCGACGAGGTCGTTCATGAAGTCCAGGAACTCGCGACGCCGGCGGCGGGTGTAGTGACCAGCGTGGACAAGACCCGTCGTTGTCTCCAGGGCTGCGAATAGGGTGGTGGTCCCGTTCCGCTTGTAGTGGTGGCTGAACCCTGTGAGCGCACGCCCGTTGGGAAGCCGGAGGTACCCCTGCGCTCGCTCGAGGGCCTGGATCGCTGGCTTCTCGTCCACGCACAACACCACAGCGTTGTCAGGAGGCGAAAGGTACAACCCCACGATGTCCGCTGCCTTGGGAGCGAACTCGGGATCGGTGCTCACGCACCAACTGTGCCGACGCTGAAGGTGGATCTTGTGGAGTTGCCCCGCTTTGGTG
>DLNB01000006.1 GCA_002479455.1 Acetothermia bacterium UBA7521 | reverse complement strand
CGCCCACACCCACCCGTTCGAGCACGGGGTGGTCGTCCTGCGCGGTCGGGGAACTGTTCTCACAACAACCGGCCTCATCCCCATCCAGGAGGGGTCGGTGGTGTTCATCCCACCGGGTGACGAACACCAGTTCCGCAACACCGGCGGGGAACCGCTTGGCTTCCTGTGCGTCGTCCCTGTGCTCTACGAGACGTAGATGGCGCCGCGGGTGCTCGTCGGCCTGTCGGGCGGGGTGGATTCCGCAGTCGCTGCGCACCTCCTCCGGGAGGCGGGCCACGAGGTTCACGGGCTCACGCTGTGGCTGTGGAAGCCGGAGGGACCGCTCGAGAACCCGTGCTGCTCGGTGGACACGGCAGCCCTTGCCGCCCGCGAACTGGGGATCCCCCACGAGGTTGTCCAGGCACAGGCGGAGTTCCGCGAGCTTGTCGTGGAACCCGCGCTTCGAGCCTATCGAGCGGGCCTGACGCCCAATCCATGCGCCGCGTGCAACCGGGAGGTCCGGTTCACGCTTCTTTGCCGCGAGGCCGACCGACGGGGAATCGAGTTCGTGGCCACGGGGCATCACGCCCAGGTCCGGCGCACGGACGGCGCGGTGCGTCTCCTGCGCGGACGCGATCGGTTCAAAGACCAGTCCTACTTCCTGTACGGGCTGGGCCGAGGAGAACTCGCCCGCGCGCTGTTCCCGGTGGGGGAGAAGACGAAGCCCGAGATCAAGGCCCTCGCGGAAGGCCTCGGCCTGACGGCGGCCCGGCTTCGGGAGAGCCAGGACCTGTGCTTCGCCCCGGAGGGCATGGCGGTCCTGATCCCGGACGCCCCTCCCGGGCCGATCCTCGACCTGCGCGGTCGCCTGCTCGGCGAACACCAAGGCCTTCCCCGCTACACGATCGGTCAGAGGAAGGGCCTCGGGCTCTCCACGCCCGACCCCCTGTACGTGGTGTCCCTCGATTCCGGGCGGAACGCGGTGGTGGTGGGGCCTGAGTCGGCCTTGTATGCCGCGGGTCTCGTGGCAACGAACCTCCACTGGATGGACGGAGACCCGCCCGGAGATTCCTTTCCCGCTGAGGTCCAGGTGAGATACCGGAGCGCCGCCGTTCCCGCGGAAGTCAGGGTCGAGAACGCCGCGGCTCACGTCTCGCTTTCCCAGCCCGTGAGGGCGATCACCCCGGGTCAGGCCGCCGTATTCTACCGCGGCGACGAGGTGCGGGGTGGGGGCACCATCGCCCGCGCCCTGTAGCTACTCCGAAAGGCGCTCGCTCGCCAGCCGGGGGTCGAGCGCGTCGCGCAGTCCCTCGCCCAGCAGGTTCACCCCGAGCACGAACAGGAGAATCGCGATCCCGGGAAACGTCGAGATCCACCACGCCCGGAACAGGTAATCCCGGCCGTCGGCGATGATCACCCCCCAACTCGGTTGCGGCGGCTGGATGCCCAAGCCGAGGAACGACAACGACGCCTCCATCAAGATCACCCATCCCACGCGGAGCGTCGCCACGACCACCGCCCCGGGGATCACGTTCGGAAGGAGATGCCGAAACAGGATTCGGAACAGACCTGCGCCCGCAGCCCGCGACGCCTCGACAAACGCCGCGTTCTTCAGAGCGAGGGCCTCGCTGCGGACGATCCGGCACGCCGTAACCCATTCCTTGAACGCCAACGCCACCACGAGGTTCAGGAACCCTGGCCCGAACAGGCCCATGAGGGCGATCGCCAATACGAGATACGGGAACGCCAGCAGTACGTCCACGAGGCGCTGAACCGTCGTGTCCACCCATCCTCCGGCGTACGCGGACACGAGCCCCAGCACCACCCCCACAACGATGCTCACCCCGACAACCAGAAGCCCGAGCGAGATGGACACCCGACCCCCGTGGAGGATCCGGCTGAGGATGTCGCGGCCGAGGTTGTCGGTTCCGAGGAGGTACGGCTTTCCGCTGGCGGATACGATGCTCGGGCTGCGCAGCCGGTCGGGGAGCCTCCCGCGCAGCGGGTCGTGGGGCGCGATCCACGGGGAGAGGAGTGACGACAGGCTGAGCACGAGGACGAGAATCCCCCCCCCAAGAGCGAGCCGGTTCCGGCGAAACGCCCGCCACGCCCGGGATCCCACCTAACCCTCCTTCCCGTGAGAGATGCGCGGGTTGAGGAACGCGTAGGAGAGGTCAGCGGCCAGGTTGAGAACCACGTAGGTCAGCGCGTAGACAAGCACGCACCCTTGTACGAGGGGGAAGTCGCGGGTTTTCACCGCATCCACCACCCGCTGCCCCAGCCCGGGCCAGGCAAACACGGTCTCCACGACCATGTTGCCGCCCAGGAGCGCTCCCAGGTTGAGCGCCACCGCCGTCACAACCGGAAGCAGAGCGTTGCGCAGCGCGTGGCGAACGACCACCCGGCCCTCGGGAACGCCCTTGGCGCGCGCCGTACGCACGTAGTCCTGCCCAATCGTCTCCGACAGGCTCGATCGGGTAATGCGCATCGTCATCGCCATCATCCCGGCAGACATGGCCAGCGCCGGCATGGCGAGGTGCCGCAGGACATCGAGGGCGGCGCGTCCGTTTCCCTGGAGGAGCGCGTCGAGAAGGAGGAACCCCGTCTGCGGCTCCAGTCCGGTCCCGTACGCCATCCTTCCCGCCACGGGCAGCACCCGCATCGTGACCGAGAAGAAGATGATCAAAATCAAACCCAGCCAGAACCCGGGCATGGACACCCCCACCAGGGAGAGCAGGGTCCCCACGTTGTCGAGAAGCGAGTAGCGGCGGACCGCAGCGACCACCCCGGCCGGAACCGCCACCAGAAGGGCGATGAGGGCCGCAAACAGCGAGAGCTCGATGGTCGCCGGAATGCGCTCGCTGATCAGCTCCGCCACCGGGCGGCGGTGGACAATGGACCGCCCGAGATCCCCCCGAGCAATCCCCCACAGGAACCTCCCGTATTGCTCGAGAAAAGGCCGGTCAAGCCCGAACTCGTGGCGGATGCGGGCCATCTCCTCCTGGGAAACGATTCCCGCTTGCCCCATGTACAGCTCCACCGGGTCCCCGGGGGTGAGGTACATGAGGAGAAACACCACGAACGTCACCCCGAGGAACACGGGTACGGCCTGGACGAGTCGGCGGGCGAGATAGGAGATCACGAGGAGGGACGAGCCGGGAGACGGGAGAGGGGCCCACGCGGGCCCCTCTCCAGGCCTGCCTAGTTCGCTAGATCCACGTCGTGAAGGTTGATCCGGCTGTCCGGGCTCGGCTCCCAGCCCACAACCTTGCGGCTCACGCCGTAACTCTCCTGGGCCACCCACAGGAACGCCATCGGAGCGTCGTCGTAGATCACCTGTTGGGCGATCTGGTACGCCACCCGACGCACCTCCGGATCCACGGTCACCCGCTCGGCGAGGTCGATCAGACCTTCCAGCACGCGACTCGAGTACCCGCTGAAGTTCCCGCGTTCTCGGGTCACGAGCTTGGGGATCATGATGTCATTCGGCTCGAGGGTCGAGTTGCCCCAATCCCCGAGGTGCATCATCCGCCTCCCCGCGAGGAGCTCCCCTTGGAGGATTCCCCAGTCCCACTCCTGAACCTTGGCATCGATCCCCACGTCACGCAGCATTTCCGCGATGACGAGCGCCACATCCCTGAAGTGGGGCTGCGTATCGATCGTTACGGTGAACCCGGCGCCGTACCCGGCAGCAGAGAGGAGAGCCTTCGCCTTTTGCGGGTCATACCCGTACGGCGTCAGCGGCGCGTAGAACGGGGAGTCGGGCGACATGATGGTCGGGATGGGGGTGGCCAACCCGTTGAGGATGAACTCGATGATCAAGTCCACGTCGATCGCGTAGCTGATCGCCCGCCGCACGCGCACGTCGTCGAACGGAGGTTGGTTGACGTTCATCTCCAGAAAGGCGCTGCGCGTACCCCGGACGCTCATCACGGTGAGGTTCACATCGGCCTCGATCTCCGGGATCAGATCCACCGGGATCCGCGTGGCGATGTGGATATCCCCTGCGCGCAATGCCGCGATCCGGGTCGAGGTCTCGGGGAGCACGCGGAAAATGACCCGATCCACCAACGCCGGTCCCACGGGGGGAATGTCCGTGGACCCGCCGTAATAGGCGGCAAAGCGCTCCATTACCACTTGCTGGCCCTTGTCCCAACGCACGAATCGGAACGGCCCAGTACCGATCGGGCTTGCCGCGAATCGCTCGTCGCCGACCGCCTCGATGTAGTGCTGGGGAACGATGAGGGTGTGGGGGAGAAACGAGGGCAGGGCCGCAAACGGAACGGAGGTGATCAGCTTGACCGCGAGCGGGCCCATGGCCACGGCGTCGATCACGGGGTCCAGGAGCCCTTTACGAGGGGAAGTCATCCCGGAGATTCGCCCCTCCTTCACCGTCCGCTCGACCGTGAACACCACGTCGTCCGCGGTGAACGAGGCCCCATCGTGCCAGGTCACCCCATCGCGCAGATAGAAGACCCACTCTGTGTCTGAGAGTCGTTCCCAGGACGCAGCAAGCTCGGGCACGATCCGCCCGTCCGGCGTCCGCGTCACCAGACCGTCGAACATGTTGCGGAGAATCGTCTCCGTCTCCCGATGCCGGAAGTTGCCCGGATCGAGGGTGAGGGCATCGGCCTCAATCCCCACGACCAACGTCTTCGCCTCCTGGGCCAGGCCCAGGACCGACAGCGCAGCCACCAATACCAATACGAGGAACTGCACCTTCCTGTGATTCATGTTCTCCCTCCTTTACTGCCGGATTGCTGGATGAGGGTGCAATCGCGTTTGCCGTGAACAAACCCCGAGGTGTATGAGGTGAAAAAGAGGGTACCGGCGAACCGCCCCCCTCGCAAGGAGCGAGCCGCCTCCACGTTGGAGACGGCTCGTTCCGAACAGGCTGATCGGCTCAGCCGAGTTTGGGGGGAATGACGATCTTCCCGAGGTTCTTCTCGTACTTCTCGATGTTCTCCCCGATCGCCTCGTACAGGCGCTTCATGTGTCGGGGGGACAGGATGACCCGCGACACGAGGAGGGCTTGGCCCCGCTCCGGGGTTTGGGCCTGGGGATCCACGAGGAGAAAGTCGATGAAGAACTCGTCCGGCTGATGGGAGATCACGGCGAGGTTCGCGTAGACACCTTTCCGGGTCTCCATCTCTGCTCCAACCTGCATTTCGCGTTCTGTGACCATGGCACCTCCGCTAGGCATCCTAGCTGGACCCGAGCTGAGCGACAAGCTCAGAGCGCGTTCACGTTTCCAATGGGTCGCTCATCCCGTATAATCCCCGGTCTTCATGCGCGGCATCTTCCGGGAGCTGTGGCGGTATCGGTGGCGCCTGCTCGCAGGCGTCCTCGCTTTGTTCGTAGTGGATGCATTCCAGCTCATCTCCCCGCTCATCGTGCGCAGCGCAGTGGACGACCTCGTCGCCGGAACGGGAGCCGGTCTCGTCCGCTACGCCCTGTACCTGACAGGCATCGCCGTGGTCGTGTTCGGGTTCCGGTTCGTGTGGCGGATCCTCCTGTTCGGCGCCGGCCGCATGATCGAGCGGGATATGCGCAACCGCCTCTACGCCCACCTCCTCAAGCTCTCCCCCGCCTACTACGTCGAGCACTCCACCGGCGACCTCATGGCCCACGCCACGAACGACCTCGAGGCCGTGCGCCGCTCGTGCAGCATGGGCGTGCTGATGGCCTCGGACGCGATCATCATGATCTCATTCTCGCTCGCGGCGATGATCGGGATCTCGCCGATGCTGACCCTGTACGCGTTCATCCCGCTGCCGTTCATCACCGTGGCGGTGATGGGGTTCGGGCGGCTCATCCACCGCCGGTTCGAGCGGGCCCAGGCCGCGTTCTCCTCCCTCACGGAGCGGGTGCGGGAAGCCCTGTCGGGGATTCGTCTCCTACGCGGGTTCGCCCGCGAGGAGGGCATCGAGGGCGCGTTCGCCGCCACCAACCGCGAGAACGTCGAAGCGAACCTGTCCCTCACCCGGGCGTGGGGCGTGTTCGAGCCGATGGTCGGCCTGTTGGCCGGCCTGGGCACGGCGATCATCGTCTGGTTCGGGGGACGGGGCGTGCTCGGCGGCACGCTCAGCCTCGGCGGCCTGGTGGCGTTCACGAGCTACCTGGGGATGATGGTGTGGCCGATGATGGCCATCGGCTGGATCGTGAACACGCTCCAGCAGGGCGCGGCGTCGATGAAGCGGTTGGACAAGATCTTCGCCGAGATGCCGGACATCACGAGCCCCGCCGACCCCCTCCCTCTGCCTTCGTCGCGGCGGATCGAGTTCCGGAACCTCACGTTCGCCTACCCGGGGACAGATCGCCCCGCACTACAGGACGTGAACCTGGTCGTGGAGGAGGGGATGACCCTGGGGGTCGTCGGCCTGACCGGGTCCGGCAAATCCACCCTCGTCCGCCTCCTGCCCCGCCTCTACGATCCCCCGCCGGGGACGGTGCTCCTCGGCGGCGTCGACATCCGGAAACTCGGCCTTCACTCGTTGCGCGACCAGATCGGGATGGTTCCGCAAGACGTGTTCCTCTTCTCAGCGACGTTACGGGAGAACATCGCCTACGGCCGGCCGGACGCAGGAGAGGACGAGGTGCGGGAGGCGGCGCGGTTGGCCGGGCTGGCCGAGGAGATCGCGTCGTTCCCCGACGGGCTGGGCACCGTCGTGGGGGAGCGCGGCGTAACCCTGTCCGGCGGCCAGCGGCAACGGGTGGGGATCGCCCGGGCCCTCCTCCTGGACACACCGGTTCTCATCCTCGATGACGTCTTGTCGTCGGTGGACGCCCAGGTAGAGGAGGCAATCCTCGGGCACCTGCGCGGCGTGCTCACCCGACGGACGGCGATTGTCGTCGCCCACCGGATCACCGCGGTTCGCGAAGCCGATCACATCATCGTCCTCGACGGAGGACGGATTGTGGAGCAGGGCGACCACAGCCACCTCGTGCGCCGGGGCGGCTTCTACGCGCGGTTGAACGAACTCCAACAGGCCCTCGTGCGATGAACGGACACCACCACGACTACGAGGACGAGCAACTCGGCAAGGCGCTCGACTTCCGCCTCCTGAGGCGGATGGTCCGCTTCGCGCGGCCGTACCGACTCCTGTTCGTCCTGGCGTTCCTCCTCGCCGGGGGGATCACGGTGATCGAGCTCGCCATGCCGTACCTCGTGAAGACGGCGGTGGACTCCGTCCTCGTCCTCCCCTGGCTCGAGGTGCAGGCCGACGCCCCGCCCGTAGAGGGCGCGGTCCCCTACGACCCCGGGACGTTCCTCGTGCAGGAATTGACCCTCCCCGAACCGATGCGCCAGGCGTTGGAAGAGGAGGGGCGGGTCCTCCGGCGGTTCCTCGTCGTCCCTCCCGACGGCGCGGAAGCCGAGCTCGTCGCACAGTACCCGGCGGCGTTCCGGCTCACCTCCGCGGGGTACGCCGCCCCCGAGGAGGCGGTGCGGGGCATCCCGAGCAGCGACCTCCTCCGGCTCCGCCTCTCAGCCGTGCAGATACTGGGTTTCCTCTCCCTCGCCTACATCGGGTTCCTCGTCTTGCGGTTCCTCCTCTCCTACGGCCAGGTGTACACCCTCCAGTACGCGGGACAGCGCATCCTGTTCGATATGCGGCGGGCGGTGTTCGGTCACCTCCTGCGCCTCCCGATGAGCTACCTCGACCGCCAGCCGGTGGGGCGGCTCGTCACGCGGGCCACGAACGACGTGGCGGCGATCAACGAGATGTTCACCCAGGTCCTCGTCCGGCTATTGCAGGACCTGCTCATGATCGCCGGGGTGCTGGGGATCATGTTCCATCTCAACCCCCGCCTAACCCTGCTTCTTCTGGCGTTCACGCCGTTCATCCTCGTCCTCGCGTTCTGGTTCCGGAAGCGCGCCCGCGAGGCGTACAGCGCGGCGAGGCGGGTTCTGGCACGGATCAACGCGTACATCGCCGAGTCCCTGTCCGGGATGGGGATCATCCAGCTCTTCCGCCAGGAGAGGCGCAGCATGGGCGCGTTCGCCGACATCAACCTGCGGTTCTTCCGCGCCCAGATGCGCTCGATCACCGTGTACGGCGTGTTCGGGCCGGTGATCTCCGTGATGCAGAACGTCGCCTTGGCCCTCCTCATCTGGTACGGCGGCCGCGGGGTGCTGTCCGGCGTGTTCACCCTCGGGGCGCTCGTCGCGTTCACGAGCTACATCCGGATGCTGTTCCAGCCGATGGTTAACCTGTCCGAGCAGTACAACATCCTCCAGGCGGCGATGGTCGCCGCGGAGCGGATCTTCGGGATCCTCGACGAACGGACGGAACCGACCGGCGCGCAGGCGATCCAGGCCCTGCAGGGGGAGATCGAGTTCCAGAACGTGTGGTTCGCTTACAGCGACGAGGAATGGATCCTCAAGGACGTGTCGTTCAAGGTCGCGCCCGGCGAACGGGTGGCGATCGTCGGCCCCACGGGATCCGGGAAGACGACCATCGTCGGCCTGACCCTCGGGTTCTACCGGCCGCAGAAGGGCGTGGTTCTCGTGGACGGGGTAGACCTTGCCCAGCTCGACCTCCATGACTACCGACGGAAGCTCGCCGTCGTCCCGCAGGAGGTGTTCCTGTTCTCCGGCGACGTGGCGGACAACATCCGGATGTGGGATGGGGTCGTCCCCTCCGATGCCGCCGAGGAGGCCGCGAGGGCGGTCGGGGTCCACGACCACCTCGTCCGCCTCCCCGACGGGTACGAGACGCAGGTGAAGGAGCGCGGGGTGCGCCTGTCCGTGGGAGAGCGGCAGCTCCTGTCGTTGGCCCGGGCGGTGGCCGCCGATCCGAAGTTCATCGTCCTCGACGAGGCGACGGCGAACATCGACTCCCAGACCGAGGCCCAGGTTCAGCAGGCGTTGGAGCGGGTGCTGGCGGGACGGACCTCGATCGCGATTGCCCACCGGCTGTCCACGATCCGCAACGCGAACCGGGTTCTGGTCATCCACGACGGGAAACTGGCCGAACAGGGAACCCTGACCGAGCTCCTCGCCAAGAGGGGTTTGTTCTGGGCCCTGTGGCAGCTTCAGTTCGCCGCCGACGAAAGAAGCCAGCCCTCGCCGTAGCCGATCAGCGGCCGCGCCGACTTCCGGCGAGCCGCCCGAGCAGCGTCCGCAGATCCTCTGGCGCGGACAGCCCGTACCCTGCCCGCGACGGACCTCCCCCCACCGCGATCGTCCAGGACCCAGCGGGCATCGGGCCAAACAGGTCCTCGTCGGTCCGATCGTCCCCCGCAGCGAGGATGAACCCCCAGCCCCTCTCCAGCCACTGCGCCGCGGCCTGGCCCTTGTGGAACGCCCCCGCCTTGACCTCGATCACGTGATCCCCCTCCAGCACATGGAGGTCGAGGTGCGATGCGAGATCCCGCAGTTCCTTCCTCAGCTCCGGGACGCGCAGCCGCGAGGCGTAGGGCTCGGCCCGCCGGAAGTGCCACGCCAGCGCGAACGCCTTCTCCTCCACGATCGCCCCTGGCGTCCGGCGGACGTACCGGTCGAGGATCGGCCGCACCCGCTCCTTCCACGCCTCGTCCCGAGCCAACGTGGCGCGCCACGTGCCGCCCCGCTCGCGCATCCACGCGCCGTGCTCGGCAACCAGCGCCACGTCGAGATCGCCGAGCCACGCGGCGAGCGTGTCCCGATCGCGCCCGCTCACGATGACGACCTCGTTGCGGGCGTCCTCCGCCAGCCGGACGAGGAGCGTCCGCAGCTCCCGATCCGGCTTCGCCGCCGCCGGGGTCGGGGCAAACGGCACGAGGGTCCCGTCGTAGTCCAGCAGCAGCAGGCGGCTCTCCGCCGCCGTGTACTGGGCGACCAGGCGATCCACCTCCTCCCGCGCCAGGGGCTGGGCACGGTCGGGCGTGCCGCGCGCCGCGAGCTCGGCCAGAAAGTCCGCCGCCCACCCCTCCACCGTGTGGCCACCGACCCGCTCGTCCATTCGCTTCATCCGCTCCACCCGTTCGCGCGTCGGCATCTCCAGCGCGTCGTGGATCGCCTCCGCCATCCCCGGCACATCGTTCGGGTTCACGAGCAGCGCCTCGCCCAGCTCCTGCGCGGCCCCAGCGAACTCGCTCAAGACCAGCACGCCGTCCCCGTCGACCTGGCTCGCCACGTACTCCTTGGCGACGAGGTTCATCCCGTCGCGGAGCGGGGTCACCAACGCCACGTCCGCCGCCCGGTACAGGCCGACCAACCGCTCGAACGGCACGCTCCGGTACAGGTACCAGATGGGTATCCAGCCCACCGACCCGTGTCGCCCGTTGATCCGCCCGACCCGCTCGTCGATCTGCCGCTTGAGGTCCCGGTACTCCTCGACCCGCGTCCGGGAGGGGACGAGGAGCAGGATCAGCGTCACCCGCTCCCGCCACGACGGGTTGTCCGTGAGAAAGAGGTCGAACGCCTCCAGCCGTTCCAGGACGCCCTTCGTGTAGTCGAGGCGATCCACAGAGAGGATGACCTTCCGGCTGCCGACGTGTCCCCTGATCCGCCCCACCTCGCGCTGGGCCGCCGGCGACTCGGCCGCCCTCCGAAACCCGTCGTAGTCGATCCCCATCGGAAACGCCTCCGCGCGCACCGCCCGCTCGCCCCCCTCCACGTCCCCCGACACGTGCCCCCGACCGAGGATCGCGTGCACTGCGTCGAGAAAGTGCCCGACGTAATCGTAGGTGTGGAACCCCACGAGATCGGCGCCGAGAAGGCCCTCCAGAATCTCCTGCCGCCACGGGAGCAGCCGGAACACCTCGTAGGAGGGAAACGGAATGTGCAGAAAGAACCCGATCCGGACCTCAGGAAGCCGGGCGCGGATCAACGCCGGGGCGAGCATGAGGTGGTAGTCCTGCACCCAGATCGTGTCCCCCGGCTCGGCCACCTCGGCCACCGCGGCGGCGAACCCCTCGTTGACCCGGCGGTAGGCGTCCCAGTGGAGACGATCGTATGTCGCGTGCTGCGTGAAGTAGTGGAAGAGCGGCCAGATCGCGCGGTTGCTGAACCCGCCGTAGTAGTCGCGCACGTCGCGCCCGGATAGGAACACCGGGACGCAGTTGTGGCCCGCCAGGTCCCGGCGGACGGCCGCCTCTCTCCCCCGAAGCGCCTCAGATGCGATCCCCGGCCACCCCACCCACGCGCCCTCTCCCGAGGCGTGCACCGACCGCAATCCGGTCGCCAGGCCGCCCACGCTCGGAACGAAGTGAACGCCATCGTCCTCCTGCTTGGCCGTCACCGGGAGCCGGTTGGAGACGATGATGATCCTTCCTATCGTCGGTCACCTCCTCAGGAGCGCCCCGCCCTCTCACCGCAGATCAAGCTGCGGAGCAGACAAGCGGTCCCGGATCACCGTACCACCCGCCCCGCCCGGGATCAACCCGCGTTGTGCCCAGATTCCTCACCCGGTAGGCATCAGACGCCTCGTGTTCCCCGCCGCCCCTCTCCGGCTGGGAGAAGCATCACGAGGGTCAACGGTCTTCGGCGCCTTCCAGATCGCGCACCCTCGCTCTGCAGAGCAATGAACGGAACGAGATCTGACGCCTTCCACGGCTGTTTGCAACCTTTAGGGTCGGCTGATGGAAAGGTTGGCCTTCGGCAGCGTGAAAGGTGTGATGGCCAACAGGCCGTTGTCATCTGCGATCCTCCCCGCAAACGTTCTCGGACGCGCGGGCATGGCCGCGCGGATCGCCCCGGAGCCACTGGGCCCATCCCCGTGTTGCCGCGGGAAGCCCCCCAGCCCAACCGCATCTCAGCGACACTCGCGCCGGCGGCCGTCGTGGTCTCCAATCGACACCCGTGGGTAGGCCGCTGGCCTGCCAGCGGGCAGCAATGTCATGACCGCCGGCCGTTACCTTCCCGGCCTGTATGAGGACGACGTCCTCACTGGGCATGCACGGAACGAGACCTGAACCCGTTTGGGATGTTTCGTGACCTGGGCTTTCGGCTCCGCAAGCCCCGATCCCTGATCGCCCATCGGGACCCGGAAGTCCAGGAGGTGTTTAAAAAAAACTGCGGATGCTGGTCGCCGATGAAGCAGTGGACCTGTGGGCGTGTGACGAAGTCCACTTCCAACAGCACGGATCCCGCTGCCGGATGTGGGTGCCACCCGAGGACACAAACCCGACCCTGCTTCATCACCCCACGCGGAAGAGCGTAGGGTACTTCGGAGCGGTTCGCCTCAGGGACGGCAAGTTCGTGTTTCGCATGCAGCCCGACAAGTTCAACGGAGACACGTTCGGGACCTTCCTCCAAGGGTTGTGGCGATCGAGCTGGCAGGCCAGGCGTCAGGTGGTCGTCCTCGCCGACAACGCCTCATACCATCACTGGTCCACCGTCCGTGGCGAGACGTCCATGCCGCGCGGTTCCGGGTCGAGTACCTGCCCCCGTACAGCCCCGAGCTGAACCCCATCGAGCGGGTGTGGAAGCTCACGCGACGGAGCTGCATCCACAACCGCTACTTCCCGAAGCTTGAGGGCGTGAGCTCTGCAGTGGAGGAGCTCTTCGTTTCGTGGGCCCGGGGAAGCAACACCTTGCGAAGGCTATGCGCAATAACTCAGGGCGTCGTGTCTAGTAGCCCCTGTCTTGGGCATGGACCGCGCGGGCCCGTGACCCTCCCTCCGTGACCCATTGTCCGTAACGGCGCGGCCAGTCCACGAAGAACAGGCGGTTCACGGCTCTTGCCGTGGGAGCCTGATCCTCTCCGCGTGGCCGCAGGCTCCGCGGGCCAGTTGCCCCAGGAGCCCTCAGCGGGCGCCCCAGGTGCGGAACGCCCCTTTCCCCTCCGGAGTGAGGAACAGCCACCGGATGAGCGCCAGCCGATCGTGGTGGAGGGTCATGTCTTGAGCGTCCAGCCAGGCGTGGAGAGCATCCCGCAGCCCCTTGATCCCCTCCGGCGACGGAGCGGCGAGGAGGCCCGCGGTCTGGGCGAGGATCTCCTCCGGGACGCCGAGGAGTCGCAGCTCTTCCGCGGCCCAGTGGCGGGTCGGGGCCCACGACCCGCACGCTACGGCGAGGAGCTTCGTCAGCGCCACACCTCCCTCCCCGAGGATGAGCCGCGTGGCGAGATCGTTGCCGCGGTCGAGGCACTTCGCCGCCCGACCGAGGGAGAACACCGCCTCCAGGTAGTGGACCTTGAGCCGCGTCTCCCGCACCTCAGAAGGCAGCGCTGCCAGACAGGGAAACAGCTCGGCAAGCTTTCGGTGGGGGTCGTCGAGGATCGTTGCATACTGGAACGGGTAGTGGTCGAGGTCGAGGGTGGAGCCCTCCATCGCCACGAGCTCGCTCCACGGACGGAGGTAGAACTCGTGGTCCACCCGCTGCGGCGGGCCCTCCTCAATGACGAACACGTGCCGCTCCTCGAACGGGGCCCGCTCGTAGGCCGCGTCGTCGAGCACGACCTCGATGTCATAGTCGGAGATCCGGTCCCGGAAGGGCCGGCTCGCCGATCCGACGAGGTAGATCCCGACCACCCCCGGCCGACCCACGTAGGTCTGCGCGAGTTCCCGTGCCCGATCCATGGCCGGATCCTACCCCACGGAGCGGGTACGATCCCCCGCATGGACGATCGCGAAGTGGGAAAGCTGTGGGAAGGAAACGCCGAGGCGTGGACCCACCTCTCCCGCGCCGGGTACGACGTGTACCGCGATCGGCTGAACACGCCTGCGTTCCTAGCGATGCTGCCGGACGTAGCGGGGCTAGGCGGGCTCGACGTGGGGTGTGGAGAGGGGCACAACACCCGGCTCGTCACTCGCCGCGGGGCGCACATGACCGGGCTCGATATCGCCCCCACCTTCCTCCGTCGCGCCCGCGAGGCGGAAGAGGTTGAGCCGTTGGGGATCGAGTATGCGGAGGGAAGCGCCCTGGCGCTCCCGTTCTCCAATGAGTCGTTCGACTTCGTCGTCGCGTTCATGAGCCTGATGGACATGCCGGAGATCGAGCGGGTGATGCGCGAGATCCGCCGGGTGCTCGTCCCCGGCGGGTTCTTCCAGTTCTCGATCACGCACCCCTTCCTCGACATGCCCCATCATCGCAACCTGCGCGGCCCCGACGGGAAGACCTATGCTTACGAGGTGGGAGGCTACTTCCAGGAGCTACGGGGCAAGGTCGAAGAGTGGAGTTTCGGCGCCGCCCCGCCCGAGGTGAAAGCCCCGTTCCCGAAGTTCAAGGTCCCGCGGTTCACGCGAACCCTGAGCAGCTGGCTGAATTCCCTCCTCGACGTGGGGTTCACGATCGAACGGCTCGGCGAGCCGTGCCCTAGTGACGAAACCGCCCGCGCCCACCCGTACGTCCAGGACGCCCAAGTCGTGCCCTACTTCCTCCACGTCCGCGTCCGCAAGTCCGCGTAGCCCGCCCCCCGAGGGCGCGGAGCGCAGTCCTTCAGCGCCATTCCCGTACGTCTTCACCGCCGAGACCGCCAAGGTCGCAGAGGCCCCCCCGACTGCACCACCAAGACCACGAAGGACGCACGAAGGTCACGAAGATGGATTTCGGGTTCTGCTACTCCAGAACACAGCCCGTGGTTGCCCTTCGTGCTCTTGATGTCTTCCTTGGTAGGTCTGGGGTTGGCTGTTCTCGGCGCACTCAGCGCACTTGTATGTTCGGCGGTGAACGGGCTGTGGATTGGGTAGCATCGCACCATGGGACAGGACAACCCGGCGTTCTGGATCGTGGCCTCCCTCGCGGCCGGCCTGGTCGTGACGGGGATTCTGGGAGCGAAGCCACCGCTGCAGGTCGTGGACGAGCTCGACCTCTCCCGCTACCTCGGGACGTGGTACGCGGTGGCGAGCATCCCCACCACGTTCGAGCGGAACTGCGCCCAGGGGACCACGGCCACGTACGCGCTACAGCCGAACGGACAGATCGAGGTCATCAACGTGTGCTTCTCCGCCGACGGACAACGGATCGAGGCTCGCGGCCGGGCGTGGACCCCTGACCCGAAGGCCCCCGCCAAGCTCAAGGTGAGCTTTGTAAACCTCCTCGGCCTGCGGTTCTTCCCCGCCGACTACTGGGTGATCGACCTCGCCTCCGACTATTCCTACGCCGTCGTCGGCCACTCCAGCCGGAACTACGGCTGGATTCTGTCCCGGACGCCCACACTCCCTGCCGATGCGCTGGCGGGAATCCGGGAGCGCCTGGAGGTCCAAGGGTACGACTGGTCCAGGTTCCGCGAGGTGGACCAGACGATGCATGGCCAACGCTGACCGAGGCGAAGGTCGCGCGGGACGGTACGCGCGGATTCACGCCCAGCTCGACGAGCTGATCACCGGGAAGTCGCCGAACCTGGTCGCCGCGATGGCCACGATCTGCGCCGCGGTTCACGCGAAGATGCCGCACCATTCCTGGACCGGGTTCTATCTCGTGGCCGGGGACGAGCTTCACGTCGGCCCCTATCAGGGCCCTGTGGCATGTCAAGTCCTGCGGGGAACGGGCGTGTGCATCACGTGCTGGCGCACCGCCCAGCCGGCGGTCGTGCCCGACGTTCACCTCTTCCCAGGTCATGTCGCGTGCGATCCGCGTTCCCAGAGCGAGATCGTCCTTCCCGTCCTGAAGGACGGTCGCGTGGTGGCGGTGTTCGACGTAGACTCGCACCAGCCGGCCCAGTTCAGCGAGGCGGACGTCGCGCCCCTCGCCCGGATCCTCTCCCTCCTCAATCCCTACCTCGGTTCGTGGCGGCGTTGAAGATCTTTTCAGATCGGCGAAGGTACCGCCCGCCACGTGGCCACGGACAGATCGGGGTACACAACGAGCAGTTCTCCATTCCCGAAGGGCGTCCACGGTTGCTCGTCCATCTGCTCCGAGGCCACGATCAGCGCGCCGTCCCCGGTCCGCCAGCGCAACGTATAGTAGGCTGGATCGCGTGTGTAGAGGCAGAGTGCGTGAAGCAGTTTCACAAGTTTCAGTTCGATCGCTATGCTGGCGGCATGCCGAGAAGAGAGCTTACGGATGAGCAGTGGAAGAGGATCGAGCCTCTCCTGCCGCCTCACGGGCGCATGGGCTGTCCTCGGGTGGACGACCGGAAGGTTGTCGAGGGGATCCTGTACGTATTGCGCACGGGCTGTCGGTGGCGGGACATGCCTCGCACGTACGGGGCGTACGTCACGGCGTGGCGGAGGCTCCGCCGGTGGGAGGGCGAGGGGGTCTGGGAACAGATCTGGCAGACCCTCCTCGGAACCCTGGACGAAGAAGGGAAGATCGAGTGGACGCGGGCGTTCTTGGACGGGAGCTTCGCCCCCGCGAAAAGGGGGGCGAAGAGGTGGGACTGACGAAGGTCGGTAAGGGGACGAAACGGATGCTCGTGACAGATGGGAACGGGATCCCGCTTGGTCTTGTCGTCTCGAGAGCGAACTGTGCGGAGATCAGGCTGGCCAGGGCCACGATGGAGCAGGTTTGTGTACCGCGACGGCGCGGGCGCCCCCGGAAACGACCCCGGCAACTGATCGCC
>DLNB01000011.1 GCA_002479455.1 Acetothermia bacterium UBA7521 | reverse complement strand
CCACCTGACCCACGAACTGGCATTGCTGCCATTCCAGTCTTGCTCGACCTGCCCACCCGAGGCCTCTCCAATCCGGCCTCAGTCTAGAGCACAACCCCCCCCATTACCTCGCAATGTACGAGATCTTGTTCCGTGCATTGGCTGAAGCCACCTCCCCACCGGCACTTCGGCCCCGCGATGTCCCGATGAACCGCAGGTGTCGTCCCCCCGACTCGCTGGGAGCTTGTGCGGGAGACCGCTGGGCCTGCAGACGTTCGGCAGAATGGGCCCGCAATCCGTTGTCCATGATCCGTAATCCGTGCCACGGACCTTCGGCTCACGGAGGACGGACAGCGGACCACGGAACAAGCCGCGGGAGTCCGACCCTGTCCGCGCCTGCCTGCTGCAGGCAGGGGCAGTTGGGTGGCCGAAGGGTCAGCGGGCCACTCGCGCAGGCTGGTAGGCGAGGCGTTGACCGCGTTGCTCCACACCTGACCTGACGCGGAGGTCCCCGCAACGGAGAGGCTTCCGGGAGGGAAGGGTTGTCCTTCCTTGCATTTCTGGAGCTCGGCTCCATAATTGCATGGATGATCCCTCGGCGGTTGCTCCCCGCACTGGTGGATGCCCTGGCCGAATCCCCGGCTGTGGCGCTGCTCGGGCCACGCCAGGTTGGCAAGACCACACTGGCGCTCGAGGTAGCGAAGACGCGGTCCGCGGTCTACCTTGACCTCGAATCCGAAGCCGACCGGGCCAAGCTCTCCGATCCCGAGCTCTACCTGCCTCAGCACGAGGACAAGCTCGTCATTCTGGACGAGATCCACCGCGCACCACAGATGTTCCTCAGCCTGCGCGGTCTCATCGACGCGGGCCGGCGGCGCGGGCGCGGCACGGGCCGCTTTCTCGTGCTGGGCTCTGCGTCCATGGATCTCCTCAAGCAGTCGAGTGAGTCGCTCGCCGGGCGTATCCGCTATCTGGAGCTTGCTCCGCTCGACGCTGGCGAGGTCGGGCGCGTGGGTCTGAACACCCTCTGGCTACGCGGCGGATTCCCGGCGAGCTTTCTCGCCGCATCGGAAGCCGCTAGCCTGCGCTGGCGCTCGGACTTCATCCGCACGTATCTCGAGCGGGACATCCCGCAACTCGGGCCCCGCATTCCAGCGGAGACCCTCCGCCGGCTCTGGACGATGCTCGCGCATCAGCAGGGCGGGCTGCTCAACGCGGCGGCGCTCGCGCGCGCTCTTTCCGTGGACGGCAAGACGGTCGCCTCGTACATCGACCTCCTCGTGGACCTACTGCTCGTGCGCCGGCTCCCCCCGTGGCACGGCAACGTCCGCAAGCGGTTGGTCAAGTCGCCCAAGGTGTACGTCCGAGATAGCGGCTTGGTGCACGCCCTGCTTGGGATAGGTGACCTCGAGGCCGTGCTGGCCCACCCGATAGCTGGCGCAAGCTGGGAAGGCCTGGCCGTCGAGTCGCTTGTCTCTGCTGCACCAGACGGCACCGAGGCGTACTTCTACCGCACCGCCGCCGGCGCCGAGATCGACCTGCTGCTGAAGCTCCCTGGCCAGCGCAAGCCCTGGGCGGTCGAGATCAAGCGCGGTCTGGCGCCGAGGATCGAGCGGGGATTCCGCCTGGCCTGCGAGGATGTGAAACCGGAGCGCCGCCTGGTGGTCTACAGCGGCGTCGAGCGCTTTCCACTGGCCGAAGACGTTGACGCTGTCTCGCTCGTCGACTTGTACAACGAGATCTCCACAGCATGACCGCGCGCGGCGGGCTGGATCTTGTTCCGTGCACTGGCTGAGGCTGCATGCCCAATGGAACTCCGGCCCCGCGATGTCGCGAGGAACCGCAGATGACGCCCCGAAACCCACTGAATCCGGTGCTCCGGCGTGCCCAGGGGAGTGCCTGCTCGGGCCGCCTTCGCCAACTCGGCGTGAGGGGGGGGAGGGCCGCGCTACGCGCACGGTTGAAGTCATCTGCTGCTGAGGCGCCGCTGAACCCGGTCCTGGCAGAGGCGAAGAGTAGCTTCCTGTGGTGTACCACATTGTCCTTGATAGAAGGACACAGATCGCGTATATTGTCCTTCCAACAATGACTATATCCCACGACCTGCTGCGCCTGAAACTCGCCGAGTCGCTGGCGGCCCCGTCGCCCGCCCTGGCGCGGCGCGATGTTCGGCTGCCCGGCATCCCGGGCAAAGCGATCGCAGTCATCGGCGTACGCCGGGGAGGGAAAACCTCATTCCTGGCGCAGTGCAGCGCCGACCGGCTGGCGGCGGGGAGCGCACGCGAGGCGCAGCTCGTCATCTCGCTCGAGGACGAGCGGCTGGCCGGGATCACGGTGGCCGACCTCGGCTGGATGCTCGAGGAGCACGCACGCCAGTTCCCCGGCCTGCGCGACTCAACAGGGCTCAGCGTCTACTTGGACGAGGTGCAGACGGTTCCTGGCTGGGAGGGGCTCGTCCGCCGGCTCATGGATGAGGGCGGCGTGGAGCTGTTTCTCTCTGGCTCTTCGGCCAAGCTGCTCTCCCGCGAAGTGGCGACCAGCCTTCGCGGCCGCGCGATCGAGGTGTTGGTCCACCCGTTCAGCTTTCGCGAGGCGCTACGGCACGCCGGAGTCGAGCCGGCCAGACCGGTCGACCGTCTCAACGCCGCCGATCGTGCGGAACTCGATCAACGACTGCGGCGGTACCTGGCGGAGGGGGGCTTCCCCGAGGCGCAGGGGCTGGCCCCGCGCGACCGCGCGGCCCTGCTGTCGGGCTACGTGGACGTGGTCGTGCTGCGCGACGTGATCGAGCGCCACGCTGTGAGCAACCCCTTGGCACTGCGCTGGATCCAGCGGCAGCTCCTGGCCAACCCTGGCGGCGCGTTCTCGGTGAAGAAACACTACGATACCCTGCGCTTGCAGGGCGTGGCGGTGGGCAAGGACACGCTACACGCCTACCTCGCCTACCTGGAGGACGCCTTCCTCGTGCGCACGGTGGCGATACACAGCGCGTCCGAGCGACAGCGGATGGTGAACCCGCGCAAGGCGTACCCGGTAGATCCGGGGCTGATCGCGCTGTTCGAGCGCAGCGGCCGGACGCACCATGGTCGGGCGCTGGAAACGGCCATCCTGCTCGAACTGGAGCGGCGGGGCTACGAGGTAGCCTACGTACGCACGCCGGAGGGTTTCGAAGTGGACTTCCTCGCACATCGCGCCGGCGAGGCGCCGCTCCTGGTTCAATCCTGCCTCGAGAGCGAGGGCGACGAGACCTGGGAGCGCGAGCTGCGGGCGCTCGGAGCCGCAGCTGCGGCCCACCCTGATGCGCGCCCGTTCCTCGTTACGCTCGATGCCATCCCGCCGCGCCGACCGCTGCCACGCGGCATGACCTGGGCGCCCGCCGCCCGCTGGCTTCTGGAGGAGTAACCGGGGCCAGGGGTGCCTACTGGGACAGAAGTCGGCCGACGCCCCGAAGGCCCCGCGCCGGAACAAGGGCCGAGGCAAGGCGTGTCCTCAGGGGAGAGGCGACTGCCGGGAGTTGACGCTCTCCCCCCCCGATCGCTACAGTGCTTCCATCTCAAGGGGGGAATCGCCATGTGGAAGGAGTTCAAGGCGTTCATCGTCAAGGGCAACCTGGTTCAGATCGCCGTGGCGTTCATCATCGGCGTGGCGTTCGGCGCGGTCGTAAGCTCGTTCGTCAACGACCTCATCATGCCGATCATCGGCAAGCTGGTGGGGAACGTGGACTTCGCCAACCTGTACATCAACCTGTCGGGCCAGACCTACGAGTCGGCGGCAGCGGCGCGGGCGGCGGGGGCAGCGGCGATCTACTACGGCGCGTTCATCAACGCCGTGGTCAACTTCCTGATCATCGCGCTCGTGGTGTTCATGATCGTCAAGGCGTACCAGAAGATGGAGAAGCCGAAGGTCGCGGCCGCTCCCCACACGAAGGAGTGCCCGTTCTGCAAGACCCAGATCCCGATCAAGGCCACGCGGTGCCCGCACTGCACGTCGGACCTGGGTGGAAAGGGGTAGCCCGAAACAGAGCAAGCAGACGCACGACGCACGAGGCGGCCCGGGAGCTCCCGGGCCGCGTTGTTCTACGGGGTACGAGCCAGTATCGGCACAACAGCCATCGCCGCCAAGGCGAGAAGCCCGGCAATCCACGCCAACACCCGATCACGGTTCAATATCTTCATCTCCTTGACGAAAGGCCCCCTGGGTACGAGGCCCACGTGTGAATCCTCCCCTCTGCCTGTGAAGACACAGCAGAGAGATGATGGATCTTCCCGTGATCAAGAGAGGAAAGCACGGCGCGCGTCCGATGCTCGACGGACACCGTGCACGTGCGAGGACGATCTGCTACCTCTCGCGGAGGAGCTGGACGGCCTTGCCGTTGTTCGAGCAGGAGAACACGACGAGCGAGCTGTGGCCTGCCTCGAACGCGCTGGCGTAGAGGTAGCGGATGTCGAGTCCCTGGCGAGCCAATACCTCGGTGATCCGGCGCAGGAATCCCGCGCGGTGCGGAAGCTCGACGAGGACGACATCGCGTTCCTCAACTTCGAACTCCGCCTTCCGCAAGGTATCGAGGGCGTAGCTCGGCGAGTCGGGGACGAGGTGCAGCTCGGCCTGACCCTCGTGGGCCATCACCGCCAACGCGAGGATGTTGATCCCCTGTTCCGACAGGAGCCGGGCGACGCCTGCCAGCACGCCCACCCGGTTCTCCAAGATCGCCACCAGCTCTCTGCCTACGGTCGCCTCGCGCATCTTCCCTCCGCGAGGGGGTAGTGTACCCCGGACCCGCGCGTCCGCCCATCGGTGGCGCAGACGGGGTGCTCGCGTCCCTTCCGATCCGGAGCGGCTCCGCTATAATCCCCCCCTTGTTGGGAGAGCCGTGAACACCCACATCAAGCGGATCCTGGTGTGCAGCGCGTGGCCCTACGGTTCGGGCCTGCCTCACCTTGGGAACCTCATCGGCTGCCTCCTCTCCGGGGACGCGTTCACTCGGTTCTACCGCCTCCGCGGGTACGAGACGCTCCACGTGTCGGGCACCGACGCCCACGGAACGAAGGTCGAGTACGAGGCGGCGCAGCTCGGGATCACGCCCCGGGAATTGGCGGACCGTGTACACAAGCAGATCACCGACGTCCTCGCCCGGTTTGAGATCGCAATCGACAACTACACGACCACCGAGTCGCCCGTCCACCACGAGTTCGTCACCCAGATCTACCGGCAGATGGAGGCTAACGGCTACATCGTCTCTCAAGAGGAAGCGCGGGCGTTCTGCCAGGGGTGCAGCCGGTTTCTCGCCGACCGGTTCATCGTCGGCACCTGCCCCCGCTGCGGGTACCTCCACGCCCAGGGGAACCAGTGCGATGCGTGTGGCGCGTTGCTGGAGCCGGAAGCGCTCCGCGCCCCTCACTGCGCGTTCTGCGGCTCGACCGACGTCGTCTCCCGCTCCACCCGCCACTGGTATCTCGACCTGGAGAAGCTGACCCCGCAGCTCCTCGCGTACGTGGGGAGCCGCGACTTCCGCGGGAACGTGAAGCTGTTCACAGAGCGCCTGATCCATGACGGGCTTCGACCGCGGGCCGTGACCCGCGACATCCGATGGGGGATCCCCGCCCCGTTCCCTGGGGCAGAGGACAAGGTCATCTACGTGTGGGCCGAGGCAGCGCTGGGGTACGTCTCAGCAACGATCGAGCACTTCCGCCGGCTGGGCCAGGAGGAGCGGTGGCGGGAGTTCTGGTTTGGGGACGAGGTGTGGCAGGTGTACACCCAGGCCAAGGACAACATCCCGTTCCACACGATCATCTTCCCCGGCCAGCTTCTCGCCGCGGGCCAGGGGTACCACCTGCCCGACCAACTCGCGGCCACGGAATACCTGAACTGGATCGGGGGCGAGCAGTTCTCCAAGACGCGGCGGGTGGGGATTTTCGCCGACGAGGCCCTGGAGCTCCTTCCGCCTGTCTACTGGCGGTTTTACCTTTTTTTCGGCCGGCCGGAGTCGAAGGACGTGGAGTTCTCGTGGGAGGAGTTCGACAAGGCGGTCAACCACGTGCTCGTGGACAACATCGCCAACTTCGTCCACCGCGTCCTGTCCTACGTGTGGACCCGGCACGATAAGACGGTGCCCGATCACGCCACCGATCCCGAGATCGCCCAGGCGATCGAGGCCGCATGCGCCGAGGTCGTGCGCACCGTGGAAAGCGGCGCCCTCGCCCCCGCCCTGCGGGCGATCGCCCTGCTCGCCGGGACGGGCAACGCGTACATGCAGCGCACGGCCCCGTGGCGCACCGGCGACGCTCGGGCAGTGGCCTCGGCAGCCCACCTTGTGAAGGCGGTCGCGATCTTCCTCGAGCCGTTTGTCCCGATGCTCTCCCGCGAGGTGTACACGCTGTTGGGGATCACGAACGTCTCGTTCGACGACGCGTTGACCGGCCTGGCTGGGCAGGAACTCCGCCTCCAGCCGCGGCCGCTCCTGGAACACGTGGATGTGGCGGAGTTGAAAGGGAGGTACCAAGCGATGAAGGAAGAAGGCCTCGTCTCGTTCGAGGAGTTCCAAAAGCTCGACCTGAGGGTGGGACGGATCCTCGCCGCGGAAGAGATCGCCGGCGCGGACAAGCTCCTCCAGCTCACGATCGACCTCGGGAGCCGCCGGGCGCAAGCCGTGGCCGGCATTCGCCAGCACTACCAGCCCGCCGATCTCGTGGGGAAGCTCGTGGCCGTGATGGCCAACCTGAAGCCGGCCACGATCCGGGGCATCCGCTCCGAATGCATGATCCTGGCCGCGTCGGACGGAACGCTAACCCTCCTCACTCCGGAGCGCGAGGTGGAACCAGGGGCCCGGATTCGCTAGGATTGCCGTTGTCTATTGTTCCCACTACGATGAGCGAGGTGGCCATGTACGCTGTTGTGGAGATCGGAGGAAAGCAGTACCGCGTGGAAGCCGAGGCGGAGATCGTACACGAACTCCTGCCTGCGGCGAACGTGGGTGACAAGGTGACGTTCGATCGCGTTCTCCTCGTGCGGAACGGCGAGGGAGTGGAGATCGGCCGCCCCTACTTGACCGGAGTTCAGGTTGTGGGCGAAGTCAAGGAAGCCGGACGCGGACGAAAGGTGATCATCCAGCGGTTCTCCCCGAAGAAGGGGTACCGCCGGAAGAAGGGCCACCGTCAGCCCTACATGCGGACGCGCATTCTCGCCATCGAGAGGGGGTAGCACGGATGGTGAACGTGGTGGTCGAGCGGGACGACGAGGGTCGGGTTCAGATGGTGACCCTGAACGGGGACGAGTCCGCAGAAGGGCTCGCCGCCGCGGCGCTTGTAGAGGCGCCAATCCTCGGCCTGAGGGAGTACCTCCATCTTGATCCGGCAGTGACGAAGGACGGGCATGCGGTTCGGTTCGAGGTGGATCGGTCGGATTTCTTTCTCGACCGCGAGATCGACGCCGTCGTGGAAACAATGGTCCTCGGGCTGCGCGCTCTGGCGCGCGAAGGGCGCATCGCGGTGCACGAGGTCGGCGAAAGCGTAAGGGTGTGAGAGGGCAGAATGGCGCATAAGAGCAGCGGTGGATCAACCCAGAACGTTCACGATTCTCCGGGTCAGCGCCTGGGGATCAAGCGGTATGGCGGGGAGCTCGTGCAGCCGGGGTGCATCATCGTCCGTCAACGGGGAACCCGGTTCTACCCCGGGTCCGGGGTCGGTATGGGCCGAGACTTCACAATCTTCGCCAAGACCGTGGGAACGGTGCGGTTCGCGGGGCACAAACGCGTATACGTGAACGTGGATCCAGCCCACGAGGCGGTGTAGCCACACCGGATGTGGGTTGATGAGGCGAAGATCCACGTCGCCTCCGGCCGGGGTGGGGATGGCCTCATCTACTTTCACAAGACCCGCCATAACCCCCGCGGTTCTCCTGAAGGCGGGAACGGAGGGCGAGGCGGGGACGTGATCCTGCGCGCTACCCGCTCTGTGGGCACGCTCCTCCCATTTCAGAACCAGATCCATTTCCGCGCCGGAAACGGTGTGCCAGGCGGCCCGAACTGCCGCCAGGGCAAAAACGGCTCCGATCTCGTGATCCACGTCCCCCTGGGTACGGTGGTCCGCGATGCGGCAACCCACGAGGTCCTCGCCGATCTCGCCACCGAAGAAGCGGAAGTCTTGATCGCCAAAGGAGGACGGGGGGGAAGAGGCAACAAAGCGTTCACCTCCTCTTCCCGCCAGGCCCCGCGGATCCGCGAGTTCGGGGAGCGCGGGGAACGGCGCTGGCTCAAGCTCGAGCTGCGCGTGTTGGCCGACGTGGGAATCGTCGGGTTTCCCAACGTTGGGAAGTCGTCGTTCCTATCGCGAGTGTCGCGAAAGAAGGTCAAGGTCGCCCCGTACCCGTTCACCACGCTCACCCCCAACCTCGGCCTGGTGGAGGTCGCGGACGGGAATTCGCTTGTGATCGCCGATCTCCCCGGCCTGATCGAGGGGGCTCACGAGGGGAAAGGCCTGGGAGACAGGTTTCTCCGCCATGCCATGCGAGCTCGGGTCCTCCTTCACGTCGTGGACCTCGCCGGAGTCGAGGGACGCGATCCCCTCGCCGACTACCACCTCCTCCGCCGGGAGCTGGAGGCATGGGAGGACCTCAGCGCGAAGCCCGAGATCGTCGCCGGGAACAAGACTGACCTTCTGTCCCCCGACCGCGTATCAGCCGAAATGGAGCGATTCCGCAACGCCGGAATCGCGCTCCACCCCATCTCCGCCGTCAGCGGCCGGGGGGTACGTGAACTCCTGTTCCTCCTCTGGCGGGCGCTTCACGAGACCCCCGAGACCCCTGCACCCGCGCCTCTCCCCGCTGAGGACGCCCCATCGCGACGGGTTTGGCATCTCACCCCGGAAGAAGCCCCGTTCGAGTTGGTCGAGGATGGAGATGGGTTCGTGGTGCGCGGCCCCGTCGTAGAGCGCCTGGCGCGTCGGCTCGACCTGTCGACCGAGGACGCCCAGAAGTACTTCTATCGGAGGTTGGAACGCCTCGGGGTCATCGCGGCGCTCAAGCGCCGCGGTCTCCAAGCGGGGAGCACGGTTCGCATCGGGGGGCATGAGCTTGAGCTTGCGGGGTAGGACAGGGTTGTTCGGCGGTACGTTCAACCCGATCCATGTCGGCCACCTACGCGTGGCCGAGGAAGCGTTGCGTCAGTTCGAGCTTCGAGAGGTCGTGTTCCTTCCCACCGGCCGCCCACCCCACCGCGAGGTGGCCGAAGGCGTGCCCGCTGAGGATCGTTACACGATGGTCCGCCTCGCCACCGAAGATCATCCGCGGTTCTCTGTATCGCGGTTCGAAGTGGACCGGGCCGGTCCGTGCTACACAGTGGACACGGTTGCGGCGATGAACGAACAGCACCCGGGCGGCGTGGTGTACATCGTGGGGGCGGACATCTTCGCCCGCATCGACACCTGGCACGACTGGCCGCGGCTTCTGCGGAGCTGTCCGTTCATCGTTGCCCCCCGCCCTGGGGCCCCGGTCGCAAGCTTCTGTCGCCCGCCGTTCGACCAGGCCGAAGTCCGCTTTCTGCAGATGCCGTTGATCTCCGTATCCTCGTCTGAGGTCCGTCGCCGCTACCGGGCAGGGCTCTCCGCCGAAGGAATGATCCCCCCCGCTGTCGACCGATGGATCCGCGATCACGGCTTGTACGGCGTGGCCCCATCCGGCGCGGGCGGCTAGAATACGTACATGAGGAGGAACCCATTCGACGAGAGTTTCGGGTAAACGAGCAGATCCGGTCGCGAGAAGTTCTCCTGATCGACCCTGAAGGACGTAGCCTCGGCGTGATCCCTACGGACAAGGCGCTTATCCTGGCTCGCGAGAAGGGGCTCGATCTCGTTGAGGTGGCCCCGGAAGCGAACCCCGTGGTGTGCAAGATCGTGAACTACGGGAAATACCGCTACCAACAGGGCAAGCGGGAGAAGAAGCAGCAGAAGACGTCCCGCCTCAAAGAGGTGAAGTTCACGATCCAAACAGGGGAGCACGACTTCCAGACGAAGCTCGCGCGGATCCGTGAATTCCTGGGGGACGGTCACAAGGTGCGTGTGTCCGTGTTCTTCAAGGGACGCCAGATCATCCACATGAGCAAGGGCGAGGACATTCTGGCTCGGGTGACCACGGCAACCGAGGACACGGCGAAGGTCGACCAAGATGCGATGAGCCGGGGAAGGACGCTCCAGATGCTTCTCGTTCCCCTTCCCCGCAAAGGAGGGCGCAGTGAAGACAAGGACGCACAGAGCGGCGGCGAAGCGGTTTAAGATCTCCGGCACGGGGAGGATCTTCCACCAGCGCGCCAACCGCAAGCACAAACTGTCGAAGATGCGACCGCAGTACCGCCGCGAGGCCGGCCGGCCCGTTGAGGTCCGCGGCGCCGATCGAAAGCGGCTCAGACGGATTTTGAACATCTAGGTAGGAGGAAACGACATGCGAGTTCCTGGTGGGGTGAAGCACGGGCGGCGGCGGCGGAAGATCCTCAAGCTCGCCAAGGGGTTCAAGGGAAAGCGGCGCTCGTGTTACCGCATCGCCAAGCAATCTGTGTTCAAGGCGCTGCGGCACATGTACGTGTCGCGGAAACTCCAGAAGCGGGTCATGCGCCGGATGTGGATGACGCGGATCGGAGCGGCTACACGGAGGCACGATGTCTCCTACTCTGCGTTTATGGGAGGGCTGCGTAAAGCGCGGGTCGAGCTAAACCGGAAGATGCTCGCCGATATCGCATTCCGCGACCCAGAGGGATTCGCCCAGGTGGTGGCCGTCGCGAAGGAGACCCGACGCGCCTGAACCGATGCCCAGGCGGGCGATGGTCGCCTGCCGGTCGCGGTTTGGAGATTCAGGCTGAACCGCGTGAATAATGGAGATGGGCAAGCACCCGCCGATCGCGAAGGCGCCGGGGGGCACAGCAACCAGGCGGAGATCGAAGCAACGCGGTGGCGCGCCCTCCTCAACTCGCCTGGTGGGGATCCTGGGCGGCCAACGGGTAGGGGCGCCGCTTGTCGAGGGGAGGGGTTACGCTCAAGGGCAGTCACATCCTGATTACAGTGGAACGCTCCCCCGCCGGTACCCGTCGGCGGGTGGCGATCGTCGAGGACGGCGAACTCATTGAGGTTCACTTTGATGTGCCCTCCCGGCGACCGCTCGTCGGCAACATCTACAAGGGTCGAGTCGAAACGGTACTTCCCGGGATGGGCGCCGCGTTTGTCAACGTTGGGGAAAAGAAGGCGCTGTTCCTCTCCGAACACGAAATCAACGATGCTCTCCTCACCGCCCGAGGGTTCGAACCGTGGAAAGAGGCCGTTCCCATCCAGAAGGCGCTCCGCGCTGGCGATGCGGTAACGATTCAGGTCCGCCGGGAGGGAATGGGCAAGAAGAACCCCCAGGGGACGACGAAGATCAGCCTCCCTGGTCGGTACTGGGTCTATCTTCCAACCGAAGACCGGGTCGGCATTTCTCGTCGCCTCGGCGACCCGGAAGACGCCCGTCGCCTCCGCCAGATCGCCTACGGCTTGAAGAGCGATACAGAGGGCCTCATCGCCCGTACCGCCGCGTTCCGCGCCTCGGAGGAAGATCTGTCGCTCGATTTCCACTCCCTCCACGATCTGTGGGACGAGATCGCCGCTGCGGCCGAGGAGGCTTCCCCTCCCCATCTCCTCCACGAGCCGCTCGACCTTGTGCGGGCTCTGGTCCGCGATCGGTTCTTGGATACCGTGAGTTCGGTCATCGTGGACGACAGCGAACATTTGGAAGAGATCCGGGAGTTCCTCGACCAACTACGCCTCCCCCAGTTCCGTCGCCGGGTGCGGTTCTACCGTGGCCAGGTTCCGCTGTTTGTACGCTACGACATCGAGCGCCGGCTGCGCGAGGCGCTCCAGCGCAAGATCCCCCTCAAGGCAGGCGGATTCCTCGTGGTGGACGAGACGGAAGCCCTGACCGCAATCGACGTCAACACGGGTTCCGATGTCCGTCACCGCACCCAGAACTCGGCGATCCTCAACACGAACCTCGAGGCGGTGAAGGAGATCCCGCGCATTCTCCGACTGCGGAAGATCTCGGGGATCATCATCGTGGATCTCGTAGATATGGAGAATGGGGACGACGAGCGGAAGGTCCTTGCGCTGCTCGAAACCGAGCTGAAGAAGGACCGCGTGCCCGCCGACCTGATCGGTGTGACCAAGCTCGGGTTGGTGGAGATCACCCGTCGCCGGGAAGGGGAATCCCTCGCCGCGACGATCGACGACATCGACGCAGCCTGAACCCGGTTGCACGCAGAAGTGGAGGCGGCTACCATCCTTTCGCAGGGCGGATAGCTCAGTTGGTAGAGCGCTCCCTTCACGGGGGAGAAGCCGGGGGTTCAAGTCCTCCTCCGCCCACACCTACCTCTCATGCACATCTCCATTGAGGGCCTGCCTGCGCTGGGGAAGACCGAGATCCTCGCCGTGGTGCGCCTGTACTACTCGGATCAGGTCGTGGTGCTCCCCGAGCTGGTGAAGGAAGTCGCCGAACAAGAAGGGATCGACTTGTTCCGCGAACGCGACCGACTGAGTGAGGCGATCTGGGCCGCGTTGCCCGAGCGCGAGCGGAGGATCCGCGACGCCCTGGCCGCGGGGACGACCGTGCTCGAGGAGTCCCACCTCGGCGTCCACGCCGCCTACGCCGCCGCCTTGGGAGATCGGACGTTTCTCGCCCAGTTTCAGGAGCGCGAAGCTGACCTCTCCTGGCCCACGATGTTCCTCCGCTTCGCGGCGCCCATCCCCGTGTCCCTGACCCGCCAGGCGGCGCGGGGCGACCCGCGGTACACCGTCCCCGCCGACGTGCTGGAACGGATGCTCTCCTGGTTGGACAACTGGCACGCCCACCGCCGAAGTGACCTCCGGGCCGTGGTGGCAGACCGGCCCCCTGCCGAGGTGATCGAGGGTCTTGAGGCTACCGCTGGCCTCACTTACGGGCCCCGACCCACGGATGGACTGCTGCCGTACTTGCTCCTCCTCGGCCGACCGGCAGCGGGGAAGTCCGAACTCATCCAATTCTTGTCGACCCTCGCGCCCAGCGAACGAGCGGCGGCGTACCACCTCGGGGCGCTACGCGTGGCCGATGACTTCCCCCTCCTGTGGCAGGTGTTCGTCGAGGATGACCTGTGGGCACAGGTGGGCCGGGGTCGCCTACACTCCCGGCACGCCGGAGAAAACTACGCCGTGGCGGACGACAGTCTGTGGCCGTTTCTCATCCTCAAGCTGGGCGAGGCGATCACGCGCAGCCCGGCGCGGTCAGGCGAGACCGTGATCGTCGAGTTCGCCCGCGGCGGGCCCACAGGGTACCGCAACGCGCTGGCCCTCCTTCCTCCCGATCTTCTGCGGAACGCGGGAATCCTCTACCTCGACGTCACGTTCGACGAGTCGTGGCGCCGCAACCTCGCTCGCTACGACCGCAGCCGGCGCGAGGGAATCCTCACCCACTCCGTGCCGCGTGAGGAGATGGAGCGCACCTACGCCCGCGACGATTGGGCATCCCTCGCTCCCGCAGCCACGGGGTACGTCGAAACCCAAGGCGTGCGGATCCCGTACGTCACCGTGTCCAACGTGCCCGAGCCGATCACCCGCGACGACTTCACCCATCGGTTCCATCCCGCCTTCGGCCGCCTGTGGGACCTCGCGCAGGCCCGCTAGCCCGCACAGACGTCTCCGCTAGATCTCCATCGCCCCCCCGGAGGGGTTCCACACCACCGCCCTATGTTGGCTGAGTCTGTGCCTACCCACCCCAGGTGCGTAGGGCATGGTACGGGAGGTGTCTGGGATGGACCTTTGGCGGGTGAAGAGTGGTGCTCGCGCCGGAGTGGTGGTGGCGATGCTATGGGTGGCGTTTCTCGGGTTGGCGGGGGAGGGTGAAGACGTCCTCCTTCCCGATGCTGAGGGGAGCTGGCTCGTGTCATCGCAGATGTACGGGGGTCGCATCCCTTCAGCCGAGGGGACGGTGGACATCCGCGGTTTGGGATCGCTGACGTACGACCCGGCAGAGGTGCGAACGCTCCGGCCTGATCTCTTCGCAGACGGCCACTTCTCCGTGTTCGACGTGCTCGTCCACCTCGCCGAACGGGGAGACATCGCGCTCGAGTACGTGTGGAGCGATGCTGCAGCCACCCGCGAGATCGTCTCCCTGAACGGCCTGTCCGGGTGGTGGTACGACGCCGCGTACGCGGGAGGGGAGTTCGAGCGGCCCGTCGTGCGAATGGACCACTTCCCGGTGAAAGACGGGATGCGGATCCGTCTGTACCTCGAGCAACCGAACCGCCTCGCCGCGATTGAGCAGAGCTTCCGCGAAGAGGTGGAGCGCCGAGCGGCGAACGGTGGGGTTGTGATAGTGCCTGAGGTCACGCTCCGCGGGCCGCGATGGACCCTCGTGGCGCACGACGTGGTCGTCGAGCCCACCGGCGCCCGCTCCGACGTATTCAGCCCCGACGTCGTGACCGTCCTCGACGTGCTCCTGGCGCTGGGGCGTGACGGCGCGATCTCGTCGGTAAAGCTCGTGTGGCACGACCGTCTCGACGATGCCGACCCTGTGGACAGCTTCATGGTCCACGCTCTCTTCGCGGGGGCGTACGAAGCCCCCGCCACGGAGGGGTGCATGTTCGCCCACCAGACGGGGAGCGGCGTGATCGAAGGGTTCCTGGTGCCCCACGACCACGGAACGTCCCACGTTTACCTCAGCGCGGATCTCGAAGCCCTTGTCTCCCCCGAGTACGTGCGCTGGACGTGGGTGTGCCGGTGACCTTCAACCCGGGGTGGCGCGGTCCCCTGGGACGAGGAGAAGTCTGACACCATGTGGATCGTGTTCGCCAATGCCAAGAAACGAAAGGCTCGTCTGGTGATGACCGTGGCCGGAATCGCGATCGGGGTCGCCACCCTGTTCGCGCTGCTCGCGTCGAGCGCGGGGATCCAGCGAGGTCTGGAGCGCGAGATTGGGGGGCTGGGGGCCCACATCCTTCTCCTCCCCGTGGGCTGCCCGTACACGCTGACGCTCGCCCTGCTGCAGGGAACCGACACCCTCGACTACATCCCCCAAAACCGACTCGCCGACGTTCGCGCCGTGAGCAACGTCCGGCTGGCGGTGCCTGTGGTCGTTGGCCGGGTGCGGGTCAACGACGAGATGACCCCCCTCTACGGCGCCACGGACGAGATTCTCCAGCTCAAACAGTGGGGCGTTACACGCCTTGATGGAGCCGTGGTCGGCAGCGATGCCGCCTCCCGGCTCGGCCTCGCCGTGGGCAGCCGGATCACCCTCTCGTTGTACGCCCAACGCGAGGTGGACGTCGTTCGAGTCCTGCCGCGCACCGGCGGGCGAGACGACACGTTCGTGTTCGTCCCGCTCGAGATCGCCCAGAGCGTGCTCGCACTGGCGGACGAGGTCAGCGCGGTGTTGGTCCAGACGGAGAACGTCGAGCGGGTGGCCCAGACCCGTCAGGCGCTCGGACGCCTCGCCAACCTGCAGGCCGTGCCTCCATCGGAGGTGTTCGACATGCTGGTCGGCCTGTTCGGCTCGATGGCCTCGACGCTGATGCTGATCACGGGGGTAGCCATCGTGGTCGGCGTGCTGACGACGATGAACACGATGACGATGGCCGTGTACGAGCGGAGGGCGGAGATCGGCCTTCTGCGCGCGGTGGGGGCGACCCGCGGGGACGTGTTCCGCCTGTTCGTGGCCGAGTCGTTGTGGGTCTCGCTCGTCGCCGGGGTGCTCGGCGTGGGCGCGGGCTACATCGTGACCCAGCTCCTCCCGCGGACCACCGGGTTCGGGCTCGCCGCCGCGCCTCACTTCTCCCCGAGCTACATCGGGATCTGCCTCCTCGTCGCGGCAGGGGTGGGGACCGTCGCCGCGGTGTACCCCGCACTGATGGCAGCGCGGATGGAGCCGATCAAGGCATTGAGGGCGCTGTGAAGATCGAACTCCACGCTGTGTCGAAGGCCTACGGCCGTGGCCCGGGTCGGTTCTGGGCGCTTCGGGATGCCACGCTGGCCGTCGAGAGGCGGACCCATCTCGCCATCGTCGGTCCCTCCGGCTCGGGCAAGTCCACCCTTCTCCATCTCCTGGGGTGTCTGGACGTGCCCACCACGGGCGAGGTCCTGCTGAACGGTGTGTCCCGGGCCAGCCTGAGCGACCGCCAAGTGAGCCTCATCCGCCGAGCCCAGATGGGGTTCGTATTTCAGCAGTACTACCTCAACGAGTGCATGACCGCGCTGCAGAACGTGCTCCTGCCTCTCGAGCTCGGCCGGGTCGCCGATCGACGGAAGAAGGCCATCGCGGCCTTGAGTTGGGTGGGACTTGAACACAAGCTGGGCGCCCTCCCCGGCGAGATGTCAGGCGGAGAGCAGCAGCGGGTGGCGATCGCCCGCTCCGTGGCCCACGGGCCCGAACTGGTGTTCGCCGACGAGCCGACGGGAAACCTCGACTCGGAGAGCGGAACTAAGGTGCTGGAGGTCCTTCGGGCGTTGCACGACGAGACGGGGACCGGCCTCGTGCTCGTCACCCACGACGATCGGGTTGCGGCACGGGCGACGCAGGTGTTGCGCGTCCGCGATGGGAGGTTGGGATGAGCAGAACTCTAGCTTGGATTCTGATGGGTGCAGCCGTGGTGTCGGTCGGGATCGCCGTGACGGTGGGGCTGGGTCTGTTCCGGGGAGCGGACACGTCCCCTCCTGCTCACCACAACGCCCCTATCGCGGCGGCGGCCGCCGCTTCGTCCGCCCCGAGCGCCCCGACGAGCGATGTGGGTGTTCCGGTCGCCGCGGACGCGGAAGAGCCAGCCGTGCTCCAGCCCCACGTGGAGCGCGAGGCAACGACCGAGCTGGCAGGGGAGGAAACCACGCCCGCGAGCGACACCGCAGTGGCGGGCACCCCGCCGTTGGGGCCGGTGGCCCTCACCGTGTGGGAACTGGCGTCCGCCGGGGTGGAGTACGCGGGCCGGGAGGTCGTCTTGACCGGGCGCGTCCTCAGTTTGTGCATTCGCGGGTGCCAACTCAGCCTGGACGACGGAACGGGCGTGATGCCAGTGGAACTGGTCGACGACGCACTGAGAAACACCATCCCGCTCCGGAGCGTGGGACGACAGATCGAGATCACGGGAGTCTTCCGGCTCAGCCCACGTCCCCACGTCACGGTAGAATGCCCGGACGGCTGGCGGTTTCCCTAACAGCCTCTGAGGCAACCTTGTAGCCGCGGACCTTCGGTGCGCGGACCCCGCGCGCGGATTTCCGCTGCACACAGAAGACAGGGCGGATGAGCGTTCTTTCACCGCACGACGCGGAGGGAGTAGAGAAGATCATTCCTGGAGACGAAACCAGGACCCCGATGCTCTGTAGCGTCGCAGCTTGCCTGCGACGAACGGACGTCGGGGATGAACCCCGACGCTGCGCTCTCTTCTCTCTGCGAACTCCGCGGCTCGGCGGTGGGTGTTGCGAGGTCAGACGATTGCCAGTTCGTCGGTTCAGGCTACGGCTCACCACCAAGGTCACCACGGACAGGAAGGAGAGCAGGGGCTACAAGCTCTAAGGCCTGAAAGAACCGGACGCCTTCGTGTTCTCTGTGCCATCCTTCGTGCCGTCGTGGTGAAGTGGTTTGTCGGCTCAGAAAGGCCGTCGGACGCAGGCCGACACCCTACAGGTAGCCTAACCGCACTCCGACGATCATCCCGATCCCGATCACAACCATCACCAACCCGGTCGTGAAGTGGAGCTTCCCCAACTTCGCCGTTCGCCACCGCTCCGCCCGGGCGGTGGTGGTGAACCCGAAGTGGACGAGCAGCGTGATCCCGATCATCGGGAGGATGAAGATGAAGTTGTAGAGCAGCAGCCACAGCGCCCCCTGAAGCCGGTTCGTAGTCTGCGACAGGAGGGTGAGAATCACGAGGTACGGACCCGACGTGCAGGGAGCGAGGAACAAGGAGTCCACGAGGCCGACCACGAACGCCCCGGGGATGGACACCACCGACGCGGTGAGCTTCTTCACCGACGGTTTCCATTTCTCGGGCACTTCGATCGAGAACCACTTCCCGTACCAAAGGAGGTCCTTCATCTCCCACAGGCCGATCACGATCGCCAACGACGACACGGCGTAGATGAACGGTACCCGGAACGCCCGAATCCCCCCCACCAGCGAATACAAGGCGAACCCGATCGCGTAATAGGCGATGAAGATCCCCGCCGAGAACGCGAGCCCAGCCCAGAGAACCTTGACCCGCTTCCCGACCACGAGCAGGGTCCCCAAGAGAAGGATCAGAACAGCGAAGTCGCACGGGTTCACCGAGTCGAGGACGGCCGCGATCACCACCGCCCCGAACGTGAGCTGCTCGCGGAGCCGGAGCCGGTCCAGCGCCGACGTCGCCTGTGTCTTCACGGCTTGCGCCAGTGCCTCGTCGACCGCTGCGGTCCCGTCCGCGCTCGCAAGCAGGAGCGGGGCCCGTTGGGGTAGGAACACCTGCCCGCCCACCACGGCCATGTCGCCGACGAAAAAACCCGGCGCATCGCCGTGCGCCCCGTACATCCGCTTCAGCTTGTCGAAGGTCGAGGCAGCGTCCGGCACCGATAGGTCAAGGCGTCGAATCCCGAGGGCAGGGAACCGCTCCCCCCAGCGGAGCGCCAGCTTCTCCAGGGTCAGGCAGTCTGGACATCCCTCGGCCCGGGTGAAGAGCACCGCCTCCGTGGCGATGGGAGGGAACTTGGTGAGGGGTGAGGGCGCACCGGCGGCCAGCGCCCGGCGGATCTCCTCTTCCAAGGTCAGCTCCTGGCCAATCCCGAACAGCGTGACGGGCTCCGGGCCGAGTCCGTAGAACGTGTTCCCCACCAAAGCCACGTCGCCCACGAACACCATCGGTACCGGGCCGAGTTCGGCCTCGTAGGCGGAGATAAGCCTCATCAGCAGCGCCCATCCCTCCGGGGTATGGATTCCGTAGCGCTGGACCTGGAACGCGAGCCCTCCCTGGACCAGCGTTTCCAGGAACGTCTCGACCTGCTTGCAGTGCGAACACCCTTCCTCGTAGAAGAACAGAAGCTCCAGCTCCTGTGCTCCCACGACCCAACCTCCAATCACAAGCCCCACCAGGATTCCCAGCACCACGCGCCTAGCCCTCATGCCGCTCGCCCCCTTCGACGAATCTCTCCCCAATCCAGGTCCACAACGTATCCCGAACCCGACGGAATGCCTCCCGCTGTTCCTCCTCGCTTCCCCGAGCCGAAGCCGGGTCAGGGAAGGATGTGTGCGCGTGCCGCCTCTTTCCGCGGAGCTGTACGTGCACAGGAACGGGATGCGCTTCTTCACCGTCACTTCCACACGAGCAGGAGGACCGCCACGCCCACGGCCAGGATGAGCAAGACCTCCAGCGGGCTGAGGACCCGGCGGAGGCTGGTCGGGAGACGCTCCAGCGGCGACGGGCACCCTTCGGCTCGGCAGCGGAGGACCTCCTCCTCGATCTGGAGCTCCACGGCCAGGCCTACTCCGACGACGGCGAGGTTCCCCACGAACACGGTGGGGACGCTCTCCTTTGCCAGTCCGTATTCCCTGGCAAGGGTCACCATCCGCCGCCAGTTGTCCGGGCTGAACGTGACCTCGTACGACACGACCCTCAGCTCGGGATGCGCCTCCTGTAGGCCAGCCAAGTACGCTTTCATCACCATACAGTCCGGGCACGTCGCGGACCAGAAGTAGTGGAGGTCGACCTCGGCCGCCGCGCCCAAGGACACCACACCGAAGAGAAGAAGAACAAGACCACGCCAGCGCATCACGCCACCTCCTGGGCCCGTCGGTCGCCGGGCGCGAACCATCCTCGGGTCCGCAGGCAGACCCGGACCAACATCAACATCACCGGGACCTCGATCAGAACGCCGACCACTGTCGCCAACGCCGCTCCCGACGAGAGGCCGTAGAGCATCGTCGCCGTGGCGATGGCGACCCCGAAGTGGTTCGAAGCGCCGATCATCGCCGCCGGCGCCGCGTCCTCGTACCGAAACCGCATCAACCATGCCAACCCGTACGTGATCCCGAAGATGAGCCACGTCTGAAGGAAGAGCGGAATTGCGATCCACAGGATTGTCAGCGGGTTTCCAACGATCGTCTCCCCTTTGAACGTGAACAGAAGGACCAAGGTGAGGAGGAGGGCGATCACCGACACAGGCGTGAGCCAGGGAACGAACCGCTCACGGAACCACGCCTCGCCCTTCGATCTCACCACCAATCGGCGGGTGAAGTAGCCCGCCACGAGCGGGAGCGCCACGTAGATCGCGATCGAGAGGAGAAGCGCCTGCCACGGCACCGGCATCTGGTTGATCCCGAGGAGGAACTTCCCCAGTGGCCCGTACAGGACGAGCATGGTGAGGGAGTTGATCGCCACCATGACCAGGGTGTGACCCTGGTTGCCGCGGGCGAGGAACCCCCACACGAGGACCATCGCCGTACACGGCGCGATCCCGAGGAGGATCGCCCCCGAGATGTAGGACCGGAACAGCTCGACCTGTGTCCCATCCTTGACGATCTCCAACCCCGGCAGGAATCCACGGAACAGAACCCCCAGGAACAGGGTGGCGATCCCGAGCATTGTGAACGGCTTGATCCCCCAGTTGACGATGAGCGTCAGGAGGACGGGTTTCGCGTTCTTCCCCGCTTGCACAACCTCGCCGAAGTCGATCTTGACCATGATCGGGTACATCATGAAGAACAGGGCAACCGCGATCGGGATGGACACCACCGGGGCTCCGCCGACGTGGATCGCCAGCGAGTCGAGGAACCGCGCCGCATCCGGTGCGGCCTTGCCCAAGAGAATCCCCACTCCGATGCAGAGGAGGACCCACAGGGTCAAATACCGCTCAAAGACCCCCAGACCCGGCCCGCGCCGGGCCTGGGGGTGTTTGGAACCCACGACCTACACCCTCACAGAGAGGGGTAGAGGAGCGTGTCCCCGTACGCCGCGCGCCAGGCGGCGATCCCGCCGAGCAGAGCCCGGGCCTTGGTGAACCCCTGTCCCTGGAGGTACTGGGCAATCGGGGTTGCCTGGGAACCGTCCTCGTCCACGATCCAGATCGCCAGGGCTGTACCCGGGGCCGCCCGCGGCAGCGAAGCGACCCACGTCGCGATCCCGTCCTGCGCCGTGAACTGGATGTTCTCGGCCCCCAGGAAGTGCCCCAGCGCGAACGCCTCCGAGGATCGGATATCCACCAGGTACAGGAAGTTCTGGGCGAGCCGACTTGGATCTACGACGTTGAACGTTCCGTAGTACGGAGTCCCCAGCGGAGGCGTCCGCGCAGCGCCCGGGGCCCAAGCGAAGAAGAGGTCGCCGTAGACCAGCCACCACCGCGCCAGCCCTCCGCTGATCGCACGAGCAAGCAGGAACCCGTTCTGCTGAAGCGTTTGCCCCGCCTGAACGGCTTGGATCCCTGTCTCATCGTAGAGGTAGACCACCCGATTCTTCGGGAGTTCGTTCATCCGTGCCGCGAGGTCCGCGAACGGGATGTTCACGGCTCCCAGCAGACGCCCTTGAGCGTAGGCATCGGCCGGCCGCAGGTCCACGAGAACGTAGAACTCCGCGTCAAGTGTCGCTGGCGCCCCCTCATGCGCGCCAATGGTCCGCACCACTCCCCGCACCACGACCGGAAGCTGGGGGCGGGTGGGGTCGTTGGAGTTGATGGTCAGGGTCTGGGACACGGGCTGCGCGTAGCGGCTGTAGCCCGCGGTCCTGAATGTCACCGTCATCGCCACCGTCTCGCCGGGAGCGATGCTCCGTTTGGGAAGCGAGTAGCTCGTACAGGAGCAGTTGTAGCTCACGTTGCTGATGGTAAGGGTGCTCGTGCCGCTGTTGGTGAGGTTCACGTGGTACTCGACCACCACCCCGTCCATCGCCACGCCGAAGTCGTACAGCTCGGGACTTGCAGTCAGCTTAGGGCTGGCCAGGGCCACCGTGCCCAGGACCAACAGCCCCACCAGAAGACATCCAATCCGCTTCATCTGTTCCTCCTTGCGACGCAGGTCTAGCTGCGTTCCTTTGCTTCCAGATGCTTCTTGATCTCCGCCACGGGAGCGACATGGCCAGAAACCACGATCTGGCCGTCGATAGCCAGCGCGGGGGTCATCATCACCCCGCGCACCGCCATCTGCCCCAGATCATCCACCTTCACGACCTCCGCCTCCACGCCCAGCTCGGCCACCGCTTGCTCGGCGTTCCGCAACGTCGTCTTGCACTTCGGGCACCCGACACCAAACACCTCAATCCGGCGCATCTACACCTCCTCGCCTCTTCTGGTTTCCCCCCGCCCAAGGTGACACGGCTCCCCGCCTCACGCTCCCACCACCGTCCCGTAGAGCTTCCCCGCCAAGGTGGACAACATCACCACGAGCACGATGAACGCCCCTGTCTTCTTCGTCCCAAGCACCCGGCGGATGACGAGCATCGAAGGCAAGGACAGTGCCGGCCCGGCGAGGAGAAGGGCGAGCGCCGGCCCCTGGCCCATCCCCGACCCAAGGAGCCCCTGGAGGATCGGGACCTCGGTGAGCGTGGCGAAGTACATGAACGCCCCTGCCACCGAAGCCACAGCGCACGACAGCCACGAGTTCCCGCCCACCGCGGCCTGAACCCACCGGACGGGAATGAGCGCCTCCTCCCCCGGTCGTCCGAGGAGGAACCCCGCCACCAGGACGCCGCCGAACAGGTACGGGAGGATGAGGAGCGCGTAGTTCCACGTGGAGCGAATCCACGCCCCTCCTTCCTCCTTCCCGACCCAGAACGGGAGAAGAACAAGCAGCGCGACGAGGAACACCCCGGCCAACGCGTGCCGGTACCGCCAGAGGGTGGTATAGGTCGACGGGCTGTACCCCACCCCAGTGATCTCCGCCTTAGGCAACGAAACGATCTCCTCCCCTCCTTCCGGTACCACGAGAAGAGAGGAGGCGTCCTCCCCGGCGCGGGTGCCGGAGACGACGGACCCGTCGCGGAGCGTCACCGTGACGCCCGCCGGTCGGCCCCCGTTGGCGATCACGAGCACCGCGATCATGAGCGCGAACAGAACAACCGTCTTCCAGAGCGCGCGAACCGGCGAAGAGGATGTCGGCAGCGCGGCTGCGGCATCCGCCTTTGCCTTCTCTTCCTTTCTGAACAAGGCGTGCATCGCAAACCCGATCACGATCGAGAAGACTACCGCGCCGATCGCACGAGCGATCCCGAGGGACGGCCCCAGCACCCGGGCAGTGAGGATGATCGCCAACACGTTGATCGCCGGGCCGGAGTAGAGGAACGCCGTCGCCGGCCCGAGGCCCGCCCCGCGGTTGTAGATCCCCGCAAACAGAGGGAGCACCGTACACGAGCACACTGCGAGCACTATGCCTGACACTGAGGCCACACCGTAGGCGACGGACTTCCGCGCCCCGTACCCGAGATAGCGGATGACCGATGCCTGGGACACGAACACCGCGATCCCACCGGCGATGAACAGGGCTGGGATGAGACAGGTGAGCACGTGCTCCCGGGCGTAGTCCTGGAGGAGGAGGAACGCCTCCGACAGGGCCTTCTGCACGACCGGAGCAGACCACGGGACGAGGTACGCAGCGAAGAACGTGCCTCCCAGCAAGAGGGACAGACGCAGTTCGCGCCTCATCCCGTCTTCCCGGCGCAGCGCAGGGCACCCAGACAGGACAGGAGGCGGGGGATGTCGGGCCGGACGAGCCGCCACATGATCCGCACTCCATCACGTCGCGACACGATCAGACCCGCCCGCGAGAGAACGGCGAGGTGCCGCGAGACGACGGACGGATCGAGGTTGAGCGAGGGCACGAACTCGCACCCGCACCGCTCGCCGTCCGCGAGAAGGCGCAGCAGTTCCACCCGGGCCGGGTGGCCGAGGGCCTTGCCGATCGTGCTCAGAACCGATTCAGCCGCCTCTGTCGCGTTACTTGCCATCTTGCACAACCATGCACGAATGCCCGCATCCTAGTACGGACAACCCATCCTGTCAAGGCCGATGGAGGACCCTCGTGTCTCGGCCGATAGGGATACCCGGGAGATGCGTGCGGAAAACCCAGACGAGATCGAGCTTCGCTAGCAGCATGGTTGAAGACGGCCTGTGGGACCTGGAGTCGGTGATCAGTCCGGCGAGAAGGCCGTCGCAGACAGACTGCGACGCTACGGAACCCCTACCATCTACTGCGCCGCCGGGCTTCATGTCGGCTGTAGCGTCGGGGCTTGTCCCCGACGAGATTTGGTTGATCCCACAAATGCCGAATCTCGGGAAGCGAATAACGGACCCCGAACAGCAGGTTTCGCGGCTTCCATGTTAGGGGTGGCGTGGTGCGCCGACTCGCCTGCGTGCGGCGCGCCTGCAGGAGGCCGTGCACCGAGGGGGTCCGCGGGCCCCGAAGCTCCTCATCGCCTCCGAGGATCAGGCGACCACGTGCAAAGCCTGGGGCCGCAGCGAAACCTCGATCTCCTGAACGGGTTCCGGCAGAAGCTCCCCGTCCATGTGCACCGGGAGAGGTCGGTCGCTGCGGATCTTCACCCGCTCGGCCTTCTTCGCGTGGACCCGCGCCAGGTTGAGGTACGTGCCATCGCGGGTCTTGGGCAGCACCACAAACCGCACCAGCCGCGGGTAGTTGCCGATGAGGCCCACGTCGAGCACCCCGTCATCAACGTGGGCCTGGGGAGCAAGGTGGTACCCCCCGCCGGCATACGGCCCGTTCATCACCGACACGGAGAGGAGCTTCCCCGCGAACGCCCACCCGTCACCCTCGACCTCGGCCCGAAACGCCCGGAACCGGACCACTTCGAGGATCGTGGCGTAGAGGTACCCGATCTCTCCCTTCAGGAACCGCATCCGCTTGTAGTCGGCGGCGATCTGCCCCTCGACGCCCATCCCAAACGAGTTCAGGGAGAACTGGCCGTTCACGTCCGCCACGTCCACCGTTCGCGCCTTGCCCCGGGCGAGGACGGCCGCTGCGCCCGAGAGATCCTTCGGGACGCCGAGCACGCGGATGTAATCGTTCCCGGAGCCCATCGGAAGAACCCCGAGCGCAGCCTCTGTGCCCACCAGGGCTTGCGCCACCTCGTGGATCGTCCCGTCCCCACCCGCGGCCGCGACGACCTTCGCCCCAGCGCGTACCGCGTCCCAGGCGAGCTCGACGGCGTGGCCCGGGCGCTCGCTCAGGGAGATCTTGGCGTCCACTCCGGCTTGGGCGAGAACGCCACGCAGTTCTTCTCGACGCTCCCCGGCCCGACCGCGATCCGCCGCCGGGTTGAGAACTACCTGTACCTGTACCATGGCTCGGCATTCTAACCCGCTGCCCTGAAGGTCACAGAGGCCAGACCTGGACAGCTTGGGTATGCTTTCCTCCCAGTCTCCTTCCCCACGCAGCCAGGCCGGCCCTCAACGGGGAGGACGCCGTCTTCGGCAACCACGTCCCCCCGAAGCCGCAGTCCGCCCCTAGCGCACGAGGGGGAGGAGCTTCGCCGCCAAGCTATCCAAGGCCTGGTTCAGGGCCTCGCCCCACGGCGCGGACGCGAACGAGGCGCTCCCCACCACGAGCTCGACCGCGGCCGCTGCGCTGATGATGAACGTCTGGGTTGCGATCGGTACCGGGCTCGGGACGCGGTACAGGATGGCCACGTACTCGCCGGGGCCCGCATGGGGCAGCAGGGCTTGATTCCAGGTCCACGTCACACACGGGTCGGCCCCGGTGGACGAGGCGGTGGCCGATGCCCAGTTCGGGATGGGCGATGCCGACGAGTGGATCGTAATGTAGTAGGTGTTCGGCGGGGCGGGGTCGCGGTAGCCGATGTGCACCGTCTCCCCGTCGAAGTACACGCCCTTGCTGGTGCGGAACCCGCCGGAGCACACGTCGAACGGGAAGTGAATGTGCACCTCGACCGAGGCTGCCCCCGACGCTTCGCCATGAGCAGTGACGCTCTGGACCGCTCCTGTCGCCAGGTGCACCACCTCCGCGTGCAGGTCGGTCTGCACCGACGCCCCCCGGACCGTGAACAGGAACAGGGTGAACGCGATCGTTGACGTGTAGAACTTCTCGACGGAGGGCAGGATCAGAACGTCCGCTCCCAACGCCAGCGACGCTGTTCGCCACGCCTGGGTGTCCGGTGTGGGGATGATCCCTGTGGGGTACACCCCGCCGCCCGTCTGGCTGAGCCAGGCCTGGAGCGCGGCCGGCGGGATCACGAACAGCCCGGCTGCCGCCAATCTCTGCCCCAGCATCTCCCCCAACCCAGGGCCGATGTTGGCGAGGCCGGTGCCGGCCCGATCCACGAACGGAGCCACCGCCACCCTTGGAGAGGAGAGCCCCACGCACGCCAACGCCAGAACAGCTACACAGATCACACTCCACGCTCGCCGCATACAACCACCTCCGGATCCTCCATTATAGGCTGTGACCCACCGGTGTAGCTTTTCCTAACGGCTGACGGTCCGAGGGATCCCCCGAGGGAAGAGGTCCAGCCGGTACGCGGTCAGAGCGCGCTCTCCCTCGCCAAGAAACGCCACGAACTCAGCCCCTCGAGCGAGGAGGGTGCCCCCAAAACCTCCGGTCTGGGCGCGGTAGCGGTCCAGAACCAGCATGCTTCCTCCCACTTCGACCTCCACCCCTTCTTGGCGCCTCAGGTCCCCAGTGCCTTCACCCGACGATTCCGCCCGCGGCCTCCCGCCAGGTCCCGTTCCCGCGCCGATGGATGTCAACAGGAGCACCCCGTCGGCCGCGCGGGCCTCATGGAGAGAGGGCAAGATCACGTAAGCGGCCAGCGTGCCGGCGAACAGCGCATTCCCCTCCGGCAGGACCAGCTCCCGCCGTTCTCCCCCGACCGTCGTCATCGCGGTCGCGCCATCCACGGTGATGGAGACCCGCTGGTTCCCGAACCCCAGCGGACCGCGGGTCTCCAGCGTGTACGACCGTGGACGCAGTTCACCGTCCAGTTCGATCTCCTGCTCGAACGCCACGCTCACAGTGACGAACAGGACCCGGAAGAAGAAGCTGCCGGACGAGGTCAGCCGTACTGTGTCCTCAGTCGACCGCTCCAGCCGGTACACCTCTTCCGCGACCCTCTTCCCATCGAGATCATAGGCAAGTCGCCCCGTTTGAACGTACCCCAACGGAAGCGGGACCCTGTGCAGATCCGCTGCGTCTTCATCGCGCTCGACTTCCACAACCGGGGTATCGGTCGTTGCGGGGGGGAGGATCACGGGGGCTGCGAACCACTCCGCGGGGATCTCCCCCCATTCGGGGGCAACGGGCGCGGGAGAGAACGGGCGAACGAGCGCCAGCGTGATCCCAGCAGCGATGCTGGAGATCCCCAAGACGATGAGCCACGTGCGCTTACTGGGCTTCCTCACGAATCACGCCCTCCGCAAGTCAGTCTACCCGACGCCGCGTCTGAATCCCCGAACGCCGCGCGCTAAGCTACCCGGCGATGGAGCTGCCGCGCTCGTTCGGGATCCTGCTCCACCCCACCAGCTTGCCGGGTCGGTGGGGCAGCGGAGCGCTGGGCGCGGAGGCCCGCAGGTTCGTCGATTGGCTAGCCTCAGCCGGGGCGCGGTGGTGGCAGGTGCTGCCCCTGGGACCGACCGGGTACGGCGACTCGCCTTACCAGTCCTTCTCCGCGTTCGCCGGGAACCCCTACCTCCTCGACCCCGACGATCTCCTCGCCCGCGGCTGGCTCTGGAACGAGTCCGTCCCGCCGCTCCCCGCAGACCGGGTGGACTTCGGGCGGATCTACGAAACGCGGTGGCTGCTCCTCCGCCGCGCCTACGACGGCTTCCTCCGCCACGCCTCTCATCGCGAGAAACGTGATCTCGCCCGGTTCGCCCGAGCCGAGGCGCCATGGCTCCCCTCCTACGCCCTGTTCATGGCTCTGAAATCCCACTTCGGGGGCAGCCCGTGGACGGAATGGCCGCCGGAGTTCGCCAGGAAAGCGCCCCGACCGTTGGCCGCGGCCCGGCGGGCCTTGACCGAGGACGTGGGGTTCCACGCCTGGACCCAGTGGCAGTTCCAGCGAGCGTGGGACGCCCTGCGATCATACGCCCGCGACCTGGGGATCGGGATCATCGGGGACATGCCGATCTTCGTGTCCCACGACTCGGCCGACGTGTGGGCTCATCCGGACCTGTTCCACCTCGACAAGCGAGGGAGCCCGACCGTCGTCGCCGGGGTGCCGCCGGACTACTTCAGCGCCACCGGGCAGAGGTGGGGGAACCCCCTCTACCGGTGGGACGTCCTCGCGGCGGACGGGTTTAGGTGGTGGGTCGCCCGGGTCCGCCACGCACTCCGGACCTGCGACCTCGTGCGGCTCGACCACTTCCGCGGGCTCGCGGCGCACTGGGAGATCCCGGCCACCGAGTCGACCGCGACCCACGGCCGGTGGGTCACGGTCCCGGGCGAGGCGCTCCTCGGCGCAATTCGGAACGCGCTGGGTGACGTGCCGATCGTGGCCGAGGACCTCGGGGTGATCACCCCCGACGTGGAGGCCCTCCGCGACCGGTTCGGGCTCCCCGGAATGCGGGTTCTGCAGTTCGCGTTCAGCGGAGAGTCGGACAACCCCCACCTCCCCGCCAGCTACCCCGAGCACGGGCGGCTGCTCGTCTACACCGGAACCCACGACAACGACACCACGCGCGGGTGGTACCGGACCTCCTCGCCTGCCGAGCGCGAACGGGCTCACGCCCACCTCGCCCAGGTGGGGATCTCCCTCTCGCGGGACGAGGACGCCCCAGGAGCACTCATCGAGCTCGCCCTGCGAAGCCGGGCCCGGCTGGCGGTGATCCCCCTCCAGGACGTGCTCGGACTCGACAGCGAAGCCAGGATGAACTGCCCATCCGTCCCATCGGGCAACTGGACCTGGCGGTATCCCGCAACAGCCCTGGCGGCGGCCCAGGCGCACGGGTTGCGCGCGGCAGCCGGCAGAGCAGAGCGGCTTGCCCCGTCTGGTTCGGTTCGGTAGCCTAGCTCTCATCCACACGGACGGACGCGGGGGAGAGAAGGAACGAACATGCCCGAGAAGAACGAACTGATGGAGAAGGTAGTTTCACTCTGCAAGCGGCGGGGGTTCATCTTCCCGTCGAGCGAGATCTACGGCGGGATCGGCGGGTTCTGGGACTACGGCCCGTTGGGGGTCGAGCTGAAGCGCAATGTGCGCGAAGCATGGTGGCAGGACATGGTCCAGGGCCACGACGATACCACCACCCCCCCCGGCATGCCCTCCGCCTACGCGATGGTCGGCCTGGAGACGAGCATCGTGATGCACCCCCGGGTGTGGAAGGCCAGCGGGCACTACGACCTGTTCCACGACATGCTCGTGGACTGCCGCCGCTGCAAGGCGCGGTTCCGCGCCGACCAGCTGGAGACGAGCCAGTGTCCGGAGAAGCCGTCCAAGCGCCCTGGCGAGCACACGAACTGCGACCTCACGGAACCCCGGGAGTTCAACCTCATGTTCAAGACCTACATCGGGGCCTTGGTAGACCCGGAGAGCGAGGCCTACCTCCGACCGGAGACGGCCCAGGGTATGTTCACCAACTTCAAGAACGTGCTCGCCACGGCCCGGGTGAAGCTCCCGTTTGGGATCGCCCAGATCGGAAAGTCGTTCCGCAACGAGATCACCCCCCGGAACTTCACCTACCGCTCGCGGGAATTCGAGCAGATGGAGATTGAGTTCTTCTGCCGACCAGAGGAGTCGCGGCGGTGGTACGAGTACTGGCGCGACCGGCGCCTCCGCTGGTACGTGTCGCTCGGGCTGGCAAGCGAGCGGGTCCGGCTGCGGGAACACGCCGCCGAGGAGCTCAGTCACTACAGCTGCGGGACCGCGGACATCGAGTACGCGTTCCCGTTCCTCCCCGAGGGCGAGTTCGGCGAACTGGAAGGGGTCGCCCACCGCGGTGACTTCGATCTCCGCTCGCACATGGAGGGGAAGCTCGTCCGACGTGGCGAGGATCTCGTGGTGGAAACCGGACCCGACAGGAAGCCTCGGCACCCCGGAAGCGGAAAAGACCTGTCGTATTTCGACGAGGAAACAAAGGAACGCCTCATCCCCCACGTGGTCGAACCCTCGGCCGGGGTAGACCGATCCGTGCTCGCGTTCATCTGCGAGGCGTACTCCGAGGACGCGATCCCCGACGAGAACGGTGTCCTCCAGCCTCGGGTGGTTCTGAAGCTGCACCCCCGTCTCGCCCCGGTCAAGGTGGCGGTGTTCCCCCTCATCCGCAAGGACAGGATGCCAGAGGCCGCTCTCGGCCTCTACCGGGAGCTGAAGAAGCGCTGGAACGTGGACTACGACGACAAGGGCTCGATTGGACGCCGCTACCGACGCCAGGACGAGCTGGGAACCCCGTATTGCATCACGGTGGACGGGCAGACGATGGAGGACGAGACGGTCACCGTACGCAACCGAGATACAACGGTTCAGGATCGGATGCCACTGCGAGAGATCGCGACGTTCCTCCACGAACGACTCGCGGCTGCATAACCGGCTGGGCTGCAGTTTGGCTGCCGCGACAGAGCCCCGGGATGCGGAACGACGCCCCGACATCCGCCGTTGACCGCTGGACAAACCGAACTATACTCGCCCTACATCGTTCCCCTGAGGGGCGATGAAGGAGGCGAGGTCACGTGCTGATGAAGGAGAAGAAGGTTGAGAAGCCGAAGCAGCCCAAGAAGCCGTGCGGCTGCTGCTAGCAGGTTCGGTACGGAATGTGATGACCCAGACATGAAGCTCAGGATCGCGGATGGGGCGCGGGGAGCGCCCCGTCTTTCTTCAGGAACCCTGAAGATGGGGACCGGAAGTTATTCCCCAACCTGAACTGGCACGATTTGACGCCCCGTGCGCAACGCCATAAGCTTGCCTCGGAGTTGAGCGTAACCGGGGAGGCGTACAGCAGCGAGCGGGGGAAGCGAACAACACAAAGGAGGAGGAACCCCTCCGAGCGAGCACCGCGTACGGGCTCCCCCGATTCCACAACGGAGTCGCCATCCCGGTGGGCTTGATTCACATGGGTCGCGGGCATCGATCGGAGGGGAAGGAGGGTTATGAACACGAAGCATGCGAGAAAGCTGTTGGGAGCGGGTGCGGTGATACTAGCAGGGCTCCTGCTTGTGGGGTGCGGCGGGGACTTCAAGCTGCCCACCACCACCCTCACCACGTCGGTTCCTCAGGGGCGTTCTTCTCAGCCTCTGAAGGTCACGTTCACCCGGGACAAGTTCGAAGGCGAAGTCAGTTTCTCCATTACCGGCGCTCCGACCGGGGTTACGGCGAAGTTCGACCCTGTGAAGACGGATAAGGCGGGGACCGAGACAACGCTCATCCTCACGGTGGGCGAGGCCGTTGCAGTGCAGAAGTACACCCTGAAGGTCGTGGCCCAGAGCGGCAACAAGAAGAAGGAACAGCCCCTTGAACTCACTGTTCAGATCAAACCCGACTTCACGATGGCGACCAACCCCACAACGCTGACGGTGAAACAAGGTGCAAGCGGAACGGCCACGATCAACTTCACCCGCAACGCGACGTTCACGGGCGCTGTTGCTCTGACGCTTGAGGGAGCCCCTGCGGGGGTCACAGGCGCCTTCAACCCCGCCTCGGCAACCGCGGCAACCAGCACCTTGACGATCACCGTGTCCGCCACGGCTGCCGCCGGTAGCTACAACCTCACGGTCCGCGGGAAGGGCGACGGACTGGACAAGACGGCGGCCATCCGCCTCACCGTCGAGGCCGTTCCGGACTTCAGTTTCACCTTCCAGCCGGCAGCGGTTGAGGTCAAGCGCGGCGAATCGGCGAACGTGACGGTCGCCCTGAACCGCGTGGGTGGATTCGCTGACCCTGTGCAGTTCGAGGTCGAGGGCCTACCCACCGGTGTGACGGCAACATTCGATCCCAACCCGGCCCCGGCGGCGACCTCCACACTCAAGATCACATCGGGGGCTACGGCTGCCACAGGCACCTACCCGATCCGGGTGCGGGGCACGGCGGGAGCCACCTCCAAGGTGGTTGGCATCAACCTCACCATTCCGTAAACCTCCCTTCATCTGAAACAACGGGGGCGGCGTTGCCGCCCCCGTCTCTTTTCTGCCCGTCCCCGAGGACAAACGCTACCCGCTGAACCAGCGGGTCCAAGACCGGCGGAGGGCTCGGGCCTCCCGCGCCACGATCCGCGCCAGCATGTGTGGGTCGTGCTTCACCGTGGCCTTACCCTCCATCTCCACGAGCTGGAGCAGCGGGGCCCGGATCACCCGCAGCCCCATCGTCTTCGCCCCGCGCAGGTCGTCTTCCACCGGCTCGCTTCCTTCGTCCTTGTATCGAGCGAGGATTCCCGGTGGCGGGAGCTCGCTGTTCACCACCACAGCCTGGAACCGCCGCAGGTCCACGTGCTCAGCGAGGGAACGCAAGTGGGCACTGGCCGTGAAACCGTCCGTCTCCCCCGGCTCGGTCATGAGGTTCATGATGACCATTTTCTCCCCCGGTGCATGGGCAATGGCGTCGGCGATGCCTTCCACGAGAAGATTGGAGATGATGCTCGTGTACAGGCTCCCGGGTCCCACAAGGATCAAATCGGCGTGCGCGATCGCGTCCAACGCCACGGGATAGGCCCGCGCCGGCCGGGCGAGGCGGAGGCGACGGATCGGAACATGTGCGGCGCCGATCGCGGCCTCGCCCACGATCTCCCGGCCATCGGCGAGGTCGGCGGCGAGATCGCTACGGTCGAGGGTGGATGGGATGACTTTCCCACGCACAGAGAGGAAGTGACTCGCCTCCTCCACCGCCCGGTCGAAGCCACCCACCGCCTGTTCCATCCCCGCGAGGAGGACGTTCCCCAAGGAGTGGCCGATCAGGCCCTCCCCGGCCTGAAACCGGTGCTGCATGAACCGCGCCATCCGCTCTTCGTCCTCGGCCAGCGCAAGAAGGCAGTTCCGAACATCGCCAGGGGGAAGGACATCGAGCTCGGTCCGCAGCCGTCCGGAACTCCCTCCCGTGTCCATCACCGTCACCACCGCCGTGAGGTTCGCCGTGTACGCCTTGATGCCGCGCAGCAGGGTCGAGAGCCCGGTTCCCCCACCGATGGCCACGACACGGGGGGCAGCGCGGAGGATCCGCCCCTGGTACAAGGCCTCGGCCAGAGTTCCACCGCGGTGAGGGGAAACCGCGTGGAGGATCGCCCGGACCGCGCACGCCATTCCCACCACCGTGCCGAGAAGTCCGGCTCCGATCACGATCGCTCCAACCACGGGCCGCCACAGGAACGGAAAGTGGCGCAGCACCAGGGCGTACAACCCCCGCATCCCCGCGTCGCCGACCAGGCAAAGCGACCCAAACGCCACCAACGCAATGGAGGCCAGGGCGAGGAAGAACCAGCGCTTTACCCCCATCCCGGGGAGGAGCAGTTTCAGGATTGGGGGAACATTCATTCCCACTCCACCCGCACCCCGGGGCCCAACTGGACGAGCCGGTGTTTCAGCTCAGAACAGGGCTGCACCGTGTACCGAGGACCCGCCTCCACAATGAGCGCCCGGTCGCCGTCGCGAACGCGGAGGCGGGCGAGCACAGGGCCCGGGTGATCAGCGAGAATCCCGCCGAGGTGTGCGACATGGTCGCGGGTAGCCAGTTCGAGGGGAAGCTCGATCCAACACGACGAAGGTCCCCCTCCGCTGCGGGCAAGGGATTCCACCTCAAGGGCCTGCAGCCGACGGGTCCCGTTCCGCTCTGACCACCTCACCCGAAGGACGATGAGCGAACGCTCCTGCAAGAGCGCAGATCTTGTTTCATAGAGACGTGACCCCACCACAACCTCGGCTTCCCCCGTGGAGTCTTCCAGGGTCAGGAACGACATCGGCCCATCTCCGGTCGCGACGACCTTCAGGGTTCTAACCTGGCCCGCCACGGCAAACGTGCGGGCCTGGGCAGGGGCATCGGCCAGGGACACCACCCCTCGCGCCCGCAGCTCGGAGGCGTGGGCATCCAATGGGTGACCAGAAAGGTACAGGCCGAGGAGCTCGCGCTCGAACTCGAGGAGCGTCTCACGGGGGAACTCCGCTCCTTCCACCTCGAGTCTGGGAACCAGCTCTTCGGCCTCGAAGAACGACTGCTGGCCGGACGCCCGCTGGGCCCGGGTCAGCTGAGCGAGCCGTACCCCCTCGCAGGACAAGGCCATGAGGGCCTTGCGGGACAACCCAAACCGGTCCATCGCCCCGGCTTTGATCAGGCACTCCACCGCCTCTCGGCTCACCCGCTCGGGGTCCAAGCGTTGGCAGAAATCGAAAAAGCTCCGGAACCCCTCCCCGCGGCGGGAGAGGATGGCCTCGACCGCGCCCACCCCCACGTGCTTGATCGCCCCGAGTCCGAACCGTATCTTCTTCTCGCCCACGGGCGTGAACCCGACGTCCGACTCGTTCACGTCGGGGGGGAGCACCTCCAGGCCCATTCCCCGACACTCGTCGATGTACACCGCGACCTTGTCGCTGTTGTCCTGGACCGACGTGAGGAGGGCAGCCATGAAATCCGTCGGGTAATGCGCTTTAAAGTAGGCAGTCCAGTAGGTGATGAACGCGTACGCTGTCGAATGGGCCTTGACAAACCCGTAGCGCGAGAACTTCTCGATGTCGGAGAAGATCTTCTTTGCTTCAGAAACGGAGATTCCATGCTGAAGGCATCCCTTGACGAACCGGGCCTCCATCTCTGCCATCTCTTCCGGCTTCTTCTTGCCCATCGCCCTGCGGAGGAGATCGGCTTCCCCTAGGGTGAAACCCGCCACCCGCTGGGCCACCAGCAGGATTTGATCCTGGTAGATAGGAAGTCCGTACGTCTCAGCAAGGACCTCCTCCGTGGCGGGATGGGGGTACGTAACCGCCTGCCGTCCGTGCTTGCGCTCGATGTAGTCGTCGGCCATCCCCGAGTCGAGCGGCCCCGGACGGAACAAGCCAAGAAGGGCAATGAGGTCGCGAAACTCTGTCGGCTCAAGCCGCCGGATCAGGGCCTTCATCCCTGCAGATTCGATCTGGAACACCCCGGAGGTGTCCCCCAACCGGATGAGCGCGTACGTGGCCGGATCGTCCAGAGGAAGCTGATCCAGATCCACCGTTACCTCGATCCGCCGTTCCACAAGCCGCGCCACGTCGTCAAGCAGGGTGAGGTTGCGCAGACCGAGGAAGTCCATCTTGAGGAGGCCCACCGCCTCCACATCGTGCATGTCGAATTGGGTCACGAACTGCCCTTCGGCAAGGCGCAGCAACGGCACGAATTTCTCCAGAGGTTCGGGCGCGATCACCACGCCCGCGGCATGGGTGGAGCTGTTCCTCAGGAGTCCCTCCAAGCGGCGTGCGATCGAGAACAACTTGCGGGTCTCCTCCTCCCCCTCCGCCATTTCCTTCAGAGCGGGAACCTGCTCCAGAGCGCGGGGAAGCGCCATGCCGAACGGGACCAGTTTCGCGATCCGATCGGATTTCTCGTAGGGCAGCCCGAGCACGCGCGCCACGTCCCGCACCACCGAACGAGCTGCCATCCGATCGAACGTGGCGATCTGGGCCAGATGATCCCGACCGTACCGCTCGGCCACGTAGCGAATGACCTCGTCCCGGCCCCGCACGCAGAAGTCGATGTCGAAGTCGGGCAGGCTCACCCGGTCTGGGTTCAAGAACCGCTCGAAGAGAAGATGGAACTTGAGCGGGTCCACCTGGGTGATCCCCAGGGCGTACGCCACGATGGAGCCGGCGGCCGACCCCCGTCCCGGCCCCACGGGGATCCTTTTTCTTCGCGCGTAGCCCACGAAGTCGGCGACGATGAGGAAGTACGGGGCGAGGTCCATCCGCGTGATGACGCCCAGTTCGTAGTTCAGGCGTTCCTGGATTTCTGGCGGGATCTCCTCGCCGTACCGAGCACGCGCCCCAGCCCGGGCTTGAGAGGCCAGCTCTTCGTTCGGAGACAGTGCACTCGGGTACCGCGGCAGGAGCCGTCGCCCCAGATCGAGCTCCAGCTCGCACCGTTCAGCCACGACGAGCGTTTCCGCAAGGGCCTCCGGGATTTCGCGGAACCGCGATCTCATCTCCTCCTCGGTCAAGAAATGGTACCCATCGCCGTCGAACGACCGGGCATCGGGATCGGATAGCTTCTTCCCCGCCTGGATGTTGATGAGAACACGGTGCGGATCGCGATCCTCGGGGGAGAGGTAGTGCACATCGGCCGAAGCCACCACAGGCAGAGCGAGGCGCTGCGCCAAGGCGAGCTGCTCCCGCACAAGGGTCCGGCTCCGATCCAGGCCATGATCCTGGAGCTCGATGTAGAACCTCCCCGGGAAGATCTCGGCGAGCCGGCCAGCCGCAGCCGCCGCTTCGTCCAGCCGTCCGTGGAGGATGTGGCGCTGCACCTCGCCAGACTCGCACGCCGAGAGCGCGATCAGCCCCGCGGAGTGCTCCGCCAGCAGATCGAGATCCACCCGCGGCTTGTAGTAGAAGCCCTCGATGTGGGCCCGATTCGCGAGCAGAAGAAGGTTCTGCCACCCCATCCCATCGGCCGCCAAGACGACGAGGTGGTAGGGGGACCGGCTTGTTTTGGGGTCGCGCGAGCGGCGGGAATCGGGGGCCACGTAGATCTCACACCCCAGGATCGGCTTGACTCCTGCGGCCCTGGCCGCCCGGTAGAACTTGATCGCCCCCGACAGGTTCCCGTGATCGGTGAGGGCGAGGGCCGGCATCCCCAGTTCGGCCGCGCGGGCGACCAGGTCACGCACGCGGCCCATCCCGTCGAGAAGCGAGTACTCGGAATGAGCGTGCAGGTGGACGAACGCCACGCTACCTCCAGATGAGAACGATCCGCTCCTCGTTGGGGAACCCCCATCGGAGCTGCCGCCGTGCCTCCTGTTCCACCACGTGGGGGAGGGTGGCGTCCGCTAGCTTCCGACGCAGGGCCAGGATCTCTTCGTGCGCCTGTTCCTCCTGAAGGCCGAGAAGGTGTAATTCAGCCCGCGCGTCACAGATGTCGACAACCCTCGTTCCGAATACCCAACCTACCCCGAGGATCGTCGCCACGACCAGCCCGAGGGGAAGGTACCTTCTACCGCGGCCACGTTGCCATGGGCGGGGCATAGGTATCCTCGATGCGCAGGAGTTCGTTGTACTTGGCAACCCGCTCCGAGCGGGACACCGAGCCGGTCTTGATCTGCCCGCACCCTGTCCCCACCGCGAAGTCAGCGATTGCGGTGTCCTCCGTCTCGCCGGACCGATGGGAGATGATCCGGGTGTACCCAGCCGCCAACGCGAGGTCCATCGTTGCCAGGGTCTCGGTGACCGTGCCGATTTGGTTCAGCTTGATGAGAATCGCGTTCGCAACGTCATTCTCGATCCCTCGGCCAAGAAGCTCGGGGCTGGTAACGAAAATGTCGTCGCCGACCAGTTGAACCGCATCCCCCAACCGCTGGGTAAGGAGCGCCCACCCCTCCCAGTCTTCTTCGGCAAGCCCGTCCTCGATGGACACGATCGGGTACCGCTTCACCCAATCGTGGTACACGTCCACGAGATCAGCCGCCGCGTTCTCCCCCGCCCAACGGTACACCCCGCGGTCCGCCGCGAAAAACGAGCTTGCCGCGCAGTCCAACGCCAACGCCACATCCCGCCCCGGCTCGTACCCTGCATCCGCAATCGCCTGAACGAGAACCCGAAGTGCGTCCTCATCCGCCCCCAAGCGGGGAGCGAACCCTCCTTCGTCGCCAACGGCGATCGAATGGCCCTTCCCCTTGAGGATCTTCTTCAGGGTGTGAAAGACTTCGGTTCCGTAGCGGAGGGCCTCCGCGAACGCCGGTGCTCCGAGGGGCACGAGCATGAACTCCTGGATGGCGAGACCGCTATCGGCATGAGCGCCGCCGTTGATGACGTTCATCAGGGGGATCGGCATCTTCCCCGACCGCGCACCGGCAAGGTACTTCCACAGGGGGATACCCAGCGATGCGGCCGCCACCTTGGCACACGCAAGGGACACCGCCAGGATTGCATTCGCGCCCAATCCCGATTTGTTCGGCGTTCCGTCGCGCTCCACGAGGAGGGCGTCGATCTCCTCCTGCCACAGAGGGTCCATCCCCTCGATGTCCGGTCCAATGACTTCGTTCACGTTGTGGACCGCACGCTGGACACCTTTCCCCTGGTAGCGGTCGTCGCCATCCCGCAGCTCGACAGCCTCGTGAATGCCGGTGGAAGCACCCGAGGGCACGGCAGCTCGGGCCTCGGTCCCGTCCTCCAGCGTGATCTCGACCTCGACCGTGGGGTTGCCGCGTGAATCGAGGATCTCGCGCGCCCAGACGTCCTCAATGAGGTTCATTCTATCACCCTCAGAGAGTCTACCGGGGGAGAGAGGCCAGGGCCAGGAAGGTTGTCCGATCCCCTCTACAAGCGGCCGCGCAGCCGTGGGTCGAGGGCGTCGCGGAGCCCGTCACCCAGCAAGTTGAACCCCAGCACGGCCAGAGCGATCGCCGCCCCGGGGAACATCGCGTAGTGCGGAGCGACGCGGATGTAGGTCTGACTACGGCCGAGCATCGTCCCCCACTCCGGAGTCGGCGGCTGGGCTCCCAAACCAAGGAAACCCAATCCAGCTGCCCAGAGGATGGCGTTGGCCATCTGTAGAGTAGAGAGCACGATCAGCGGGGCAAGGCAATTTGGCAAGATATGCCGGCGAATGATGGTGAGGCTGCTCGTGCCCACCGCGCGGGCCGCCTCCACGAACTCCCGCTCCCGGATCTCCAGAACCGAGCTCCGCACCACGCGGACGTAGGTGGGGGCAAACGAGATCCCCACGGCAAGCATCGTGTTCCACAGCCCCGGCCCAAGCACCGCTACAACCATGATCGCGAGCAGGATTCCCGGAAACGCCATCAAGACATCCACGAGCCGCTGGGTCAAGATGTCGGACGCCCCACCGTAGAACCCGGAGACAGCGCCCACCGGCGCGCCGAGGACCAACCCGAGAGCCACGGAGACCACGGCCATCATCAGCGAAACCCGTGTCCCGTGAAGAATGCGGCTGAACAAGTCCCGACCCAACTCGTCCGTCCCCAGCATGTACTCGCCCGAGGGGGGCCTCAGCTTGTTGGCGAGCGAGAACTTCAGCGGGTCGCGAGGCGAGAGCTGCGGGGCAAACGCCGCGACCACGAGGAAACCGAGGATGATGATCATCCCCACCAGCGCGAGTCGGTGCTTCACCATCCGCTTCAGGGTGTGCATCGCCTAGTCGTATTGGATCCGGGGGTTGACCACGCCGTACAAGAGGTCGACCACAAGGTTGATGATCACGAACGCCAATGCCAGCAACAGAACGGCCCCCTGAACGACAGGGTAGTCCCGGGCGCTGATCGAATCGACCATCAGCCGCCCCACGCCCGGCCACGCAAACACAGTCTCGGTAAGCACGGCACCCGAAAGCAGTGCGCCGAACCGGAGCCCGATGATGGTCACGATCGGGATGAGCGCGTTGCGCAACGCGTGACGGAGAACGACGGCCCGTTGGCGCAGCCCCTTGGCCCGGGCGGTGTTCACGTAGTCTTGGCGCATCACTTCGAGCATCGTCGAGCGGGTGAACCGGGCCACCAGGGCCACCGAGGACGCGGCCAGGGTCACGGACGGAAGGATGAGGTTGATCGGCCCGCTCCGTCCTGCGGCAGGGAGCCACCCCAACCGCACCGAGAAGAGGAGCATCAGCATCAGCCCCAGCCAGAACACAGGAGCAGACAGCCCTACCAAGGCCCCGAACATGCTCGTGTAGTCGAAGACCGAGTACGGCTTGGTGGATGAAATCACCCCCACCGCAACCCCGAAGAACGTCGCCAGGAACAGACTGACCAGCGTCAGCTCGAGGGTCGGCACCATCCGCGACCACACCTCCCGGCTCACCGGAAGTCCCGTGCGAATCGATGTGCCGAGATCCCCTCGGAACAGCCCGATCATGAATCGTCCGTACTGCACGTGCAGAGGTTGGTCAAGGCCCAATGTCCGTCGCACCTGCTCAATGTACTCCTGGGTGGCGTGCACCCCCGCCATCGCCTGCGCGGGATCGCCCGGGAGCATCCGCACCATGCTGAACACGAGCAGAGTGACCCCGAACAGGGTCGGAATCGCCAGCAGCAACCGCCGCACCGCGTACTGGATCACGAGAGGAGAGAGCAGGGAGGGCCTGCTGCGAGCAAGCCCTCCCTAGCCATTCATCCTACTGATCGAGCCACGCCTTGTGGGCGAGAATGTACTCTCGCGGGTGGTGGATGAGATCCTTGGCCACCGTCCGCTGGGCGTTGAGCTGGCCCTCGTAGTGGAGGTAGAGCCAGGGTGCATCCTTCCACAGATAGGTCAGCAACGAAGCATAGGTTGCTCGTCGGCCCACTGGATCCGAGACCACACGCGCAAGGTCGAGAAGGGTGTCCACCGTTGGATCCGAGTAGAAGCTGCGGTTCGACCCCACCGGCGCCCACTCGGACGTGTGGAACAGAGCGAACAGCCCGTAGTCCGCATCCAGAGTCACGCAGCCCCAGCCGAGCATGAACATGTCGAACGTCGCTTCCGACTGCGGCTTGCGGAGGTAGGCAAGGTAGGCCGCCCATTCCATGGTTACCAGCTTCGCGTCGATTCCAACCTCAGCCAGGTAAGCCTGTACAGCTTCAGCAACCGCGGCGTCCATCATGTACCGGCCCGTCGGGTGGTACAGAGTGCACTTGAACCCGCTCGGGAACCCCGCGGCCTTGAGGAGGTCGCGCGCCTTCTCCGGATCGTACGTGTACGGCTCCTGTCCGGCGTGCCCGAACACCAGTGGCATGATGGCTGCGTCCGAGACACCTCCGACTCCGCCGAGGATCTCCTTCACGATCGCTTCCTTGTCCACGGCGTAGTTGATCGCCTGACGGATCCGCACGTCGGTGAACGGCGCCTTCTGGTAGTTGAACGCGATGTAGATTGTCCGCACGCTGGGAATGTTCAGGAGCTCAAGACCGGCGGTGGCAGCGACGCGCGAGGCATCAAGCGGCGGAACGCGCATCATCGCGTGGAGTTGGCCGGTCTCGAGGAGTACGAGCCGCGTGGCATCCGACGGGATGACCTTGAACACCACGGAATCGAGGTACGCCTTGTCGCCCCAGTAGTTGTCGTTGCGCACAAGGCGCACGTAGTCGCCGCGCACCCATGCATCGAACTTGAACGGACCGGTCCCCACAGGCTCCAGAATATCCTTCCCTTCTGGAAGTTCGGCGATCTGCTTTGGGCTAACGATGGCCACGAAGTTGTGGGTGAGGTGCGCAATGAGGGGTGCGAACGGCTTGTCGAGGTTGAAGCGCACCGTGTACTCATCCACCACATCGATCGTGTTCACCCGAGGGAACAGAAGGAACGCGTAGGTCGCCTTGCGGAACCGCTCCAGGTTGACCTTCACCGCGTCCGCGTTCAGCGGAGCCCCGTCGTGGAAGAACACACCCTTCCGGATGTACAGCAGAACGGTGAGGCCGTCTTCGGAAACGGTCCAGTTCTCCACCAGAAGCGGTGCTACCTTCAGGTCTTCCGTCATCAGAAGGAGGGTCTCGGCAACGTGCGTCAGCACCATCCCCGCCGGAGCTGACGTGATCTTGTTCGGGTCGAGCGACTCAGGATCCGTTCCGAAACCGATCACCATCTCCCCGCCCGGCTTCGGGGCAGCCCATGCCGCCAGCCCGACGAGGAACACACACGCCAACAACAATGCCTTTCGTGCCATCAGGAACCTCCCTTTAGGGTATCTGGTGAATTGGTCCTTTCCTGCCCTGCCCCTTGCTCTGCTCGATCACCCCCTCTTCTCCCAAGCCCTACGATCCGGTGCGATACCCACGAAGAAAACGGGGCGCCCGCCTCCGGCGTCCTAACAGGATTATAGCAGGGTGAGCCCGGCTGTGAAGGCCGCCACTCAAGAGAAAGGCCCGGCCGTGAAGGCCGGGCCTTGCATCTCAGCAATCGGTGCGACCTAGATTCCTTCGAGCGCCCCGATCGTGGTCTGCCAGAACACGATCCGCACAAACTCCGTGTAGGAGAGCGCAGATCCGATACGGAAGTTAAGCGACGGAACGAGGGCCCCCGCGTATCCCTCCGGACTCCCCACGACCAACGGGTTGACCGGTGGGTTCACGCCGAACTGGCGCAGCCGCACGAACCCCTGCGAACGGTCGAGCACCCCGTCCCCGTCCATGTCCAGCCGCAGGTCCATGTAGATCGAGGTGGCGTTGCGAACCTGGAACGAGTGGGTGACCCGGCCCGAGGTCACAGAGCCCTCGAACACGATCCGCCACCCCTCGCTCGTCGGCTCGGGGACGAGTCCCAGCGGCACCGGCCCGGCATCGGTGGACACGTTGATGAACTGCCCGTCCGTGCGCAGCTCAAGCCGGTAGCCCCGCGGCGTCACCCACGTTGACGCCCCGTTCACCGTCACGCGCCAGGTGTCCGTGCCCCACACGTAGATCCCGGGAACGACCATCGACGGCATGCCGGGAGGTCCGGCCACAGCGACGACGATCAGTTGGGTCGTCTGGCCCGTAGCCCCCTGGTTGTCCGTCACGTAGAGCGTCGCGTTGTACACCCCAGCCACGGAGTAGGACCAGGTGACCACCGGTCCGGAGCGGTCCACGATCCCGTCGCCGTTCAGGTCCCAGGCATAGGACACGATGCTCCCATCGAGGTCGTACGACGCCGTGCCGTTAAAGGTTACCGTCGTCCCTGGGGTCGGGGCAGAGGGCGCGAAAGTGAGCTGGGCGACGGGCGACTGGTTCACAACCACAGGGGTCACAACCACCGTTTGCGCCGTCTGGCCCGTAGCGCCCTGGTTGTCCGTCACGTAGAGCGTCGCGTTGTACACCCCCGCCACGGAGTAGGACCAGGTGACCACCGGTCCGGAGCGGTCCACGATCCCATTCCCGTTCAGATCCCAAGCGTAGGAAACGATGCTTCCATCGGGATCATATGACGACGTGCCGTTGAACGTCACCGTCGTCCCCGGCGTCGGGGCGGACGGCGTGTACGTGAACTGGGCCACGGGTGGTTGGTTCACGGACACCACCGTCACCTGCCGGATCGTCTGCCCGGTGGCGCCCAAGCCATCAACGACCACGAGGCGCACGTTGTACGTACCCGCAGCGGGGAATGTCCATGTGGTACTCACGCCGGTGCGTTCGAACACACCGTTGTTGTTGAAGTCCCATTGGTAGCTCACGATCGCCCCATCCGGATCGTAGGAGGAAGCGGCGTTGAACGACACGACAACGCCCGGAGCCGGGCTGGCAGGGGAGAACGTGAACTGGGCCACCGGAGGCTGGTTCACGGGCGACGTCGGAGCAAGCACGACCTCCAGGGTTCGCGTTCCTCCAGCCACGAGAAACACCCGCGCCGTGTAGTCCTGGTAACCGGTCTTGCGGATGAGCACATCGTGGAACCCCGGCAGGAGGTTCAGAGAACGGGGCGTATAGCCACGGAAGACTCCATCGACATAGAGCTTCGCCGTATCCGGTGACGTACGCACCACGAGGGTCCCAAACCCCGAAGGAGGCGTGGCCACGATGTCGAAGCTCGTGAAATCGAATGCCCGCTGTGTCGGCTCGGGGACGAGACCGAGGATCTGCACCTGCCAGCCCTCGGGGTCCGATCCGAGCAACGGGAATGGATCGCCCGGGGAGAACGCGCCAAAGGCGGCCACCAGCTGAGTGCTGGCCATGATCTGGAGCCACTCGGTTCCCAGCGGCGGGGCGACCGTCAAGCGATAGCTCTTCCCCGGAGTGGGGATGGAATGAGTCCCCGCCTGGAAGTAATTCTGCGGATCATATTGGTTCGGGAAGATCTGCTGAACGTTCCCGTCCGGCATGATGTCCCAGATGTAGATGTACGCCGCTCGGTTGATGGTGAACGTGATGCGCACCGCCTCGCCAACGGCGTACGCCGGCTTGTCGGTGGAAATGGTGACCGCCAGGCTACCCGCCGGGGGCTCGACGACAATCCCCAGCGGTTCCACCTGACCGACGGTGGCAACGCCAAGGGCCAGCACCAGTGCAACGATCCACATGTTCCTCATGTTTCTCGACCTCCTTAGTTGACTACAATCCACATCGCCTGGTAGATCTGCTGAACGAGATCTTGCGTCAACACGGCAAGCAGCGGATCGACGACGCTCGGGTCGAGCACCGAGCCGCGTAGCTTGAGTAAGCGCGAACGCACGTACGCTTCCAATGTTTCCTGGGGTTGGACGAAATAGTAGTCCCCCACAGCCCACGCCGTTTCGAGAACGAGCCGGTCCTGAGGGAGAAGTGGACCTCCCGGCGCCTGGGGACCGATCCCGATGATGCCGTACTGGAGAAGCACATGCTGAGCTGCCACAAGACAGTTGTAGCGGATCCCAAGGTTCGCTTTGACCCTCTCCCAAGGCTGCCTCATCTGAAGGCCCTTCAGCACATCGTTCATAAGTGGATCCACGATGAATCCCCGCTCAAGCGCCCGGTGGATGACAGCCAGCGCCTCTTCCGCCTGCGCAGAGGGCTGGACAGAGAGCTGTTGTAGAAAGGGTAGGGCGTACTGCGACGACGCGCGTCCCGCGCTGAGACCTGTCGCCAACACTGGAGCAAACTTCGCCTTCAGGTCGGGAGAGATCACCATCGTCTGGAAGAAGTCCAGCACTTCCCCGGCCGCAGGTGGGGGGGAGAGAGTTACCTGGGCCATCGCCCCAACCGCGAACACGAGGAGGATCAGGACACGGATCCTCACAACCCCTCGCCCCCAATGTAGCGAACAGAGACGTATTCGCCAAATGTGCGCACGTACTCCGCGGCGACCGGATCCTGCCCCACCCAGCGACCGTCCACGACAAACGCATACTCGTAGCGGCCGGGAGGGAGAGCCACCGTCACCGACCACACGCCGTTTCCATCGTGATCGAACAGGCTGATCGGCTGCCAGGCCGAGAAGTCCCCTACCACAGCAACGTCTCTCGCCCCTGGAGCAGCCACGGTGAACAGGTTCGTCGCCGATGCGGGCAGTCCTCGCGAGATGGGAAGGGACAGCCGGCCGACGACGATTCCGAGCGCAAGGAGAGCGAAGCCAGCGACGAACGCCCATCTTGGCCGGATCTGCACGGACGGGAGGACGCCCGCGACCCGGTTTCGGATCGACCGGCGCACCGGCGGGTGGGCGAGGCGGCGCGCAACCCGCCCTTCCACCCCGTCGAGAACTGACAGTCCTTCTTGTATCTCCCGCGAGATCGCCTCGCAGATCGCTGGTTCCAGCTCATCCAACGGCATCGCGAATCACCCCCCGTGCCGCGAGTTCCGCCCGCACCAAGGCTCGCGCTCGGTGCAAGCGCGTTTTGACCGTACCAAGCCGCATCCCGAGCACCGCGCTGATCTCCTCCAGGGGCAGATCATGCCAGTAGCGAAGCACAAGCGGGGCCCGGTACGACTCGGGCAGCCCCCACACCGCTTCGCGCACCCCCTTCTCCATGTCCTCGTGCCAAACCATCTGGGCTGGGTCCGCAGCCCACACCTCCTTAGGCTGGGGCTCGCGTCGACGCTTGCGGAGCGCGTTCTTCGCCACGTTGGCGGTCACGGTGAAGAGCCACGTCGAGAACTTGCGCGACAGGTCGTACCGTCTCAACCGCTCGTAGGCACGCACAAACGCATCTTGCACCGCATCCTCCGCGTCGGCGCGGTTCCGCAGGATTGCCACCGCGATCCCGAACGTCGCCTCCTTGTACCGGCTCACAATCTCACCCCATGCCTCCAGATCACCGTTCAAGCTCCTCTGGAGAAGTTCCAGTTCCCCGGCTTCCAACCTCCCTCCTTCTGCTGCAATATACACCGTGCCAGGAACAGAGGTTTCGCCCGGACAGATGTCCGCCCACAGACGGACGGAACCGCGGTGCGGAGTTCGCTGTATTCTCATGAGAGAGGCGGGGATCGGGCTACGCTCGGCCCAGCTGTAATGACGAAGGAGGTCGGTATGCGCAGGATCTGGAGGATAGGTTTGGTTGCGCTTCTTGGACTCGGGCTCGCCGGGTGCGCGTGGTGGTTCCAGCCGCCGCACGCGGCACTCACGGCAAGTGTGACATCTGGGGTGGCCCCGCTCAGCGTCCAGTTCGACCTGTCTGGGTCCACAGGGCAGATCACCAGCTACACCCTCGCATTCGGCGACGGCTCGACCCCGGCAACGGGAACCGATATCACAGTGGCCGTCGTCCACACCTACACCACGCCGGGTACCCACACCGCTACGCTGACCGTACAAGATGCGCGTGCAAGAACCAGCACGGCCACGGTGGTCATCACCGTCGGCGCGGCGCCCACGACCACTGTCAGTCTGGGAGCGATCCCTGCACTTGGAGAGGCCCCCCTGAACGTGGAGTTCTGGGCCACCATCACCGCTGCGGCGGGGCGCAGGATTCAGCACATCCGGCTGGAGTACGGCGATGGTACGCCGGACTTCGCGGTTGCCGTCGACCTCGCGACGTACTCCGGCAATATTGGCCCGGTTCATCAGTACACGACACCAGGGCCGTACACGGCGACCCTGACCGTGACCGACGACGCATCGCCCGCCCAGACCACCATAGCCACCGCCACGATCAACGTGACGAGCCCGCCGCCGGAGATCACCGCGTTCACCATCGATGGTTCCGACGTAGAGCCGGTTGGAGTTGTGGTCTCTACCGATGCGACGTTCGCCTTCCAGGCTCAGGCCGGAGACCCCTCGCGCAAGCTGGTGAAGTGGGAAATCCGTTCGGGAGACGGCTACGTGGTTACGGTAGACGTGGCTCCCACGAACACGCTGAACGTGGTGCACATCTACTCGGGAGGATACACACAGACCGGATCGTACACAGCAAGCGTGAAGGTGTGGGACGACCTCAGCCCAGCGAAGACGGCCCAAGAAAGCCTGGAAGTTGAAGTGGCAGTACCCTAGCGCGATTCACCTGGCATCCGACCCTTGCGCTTTGCGGCCCCGCCCCCGGCGGGGCCGCTGTGCCATGAGGCCGAAGACGACGAGGAAACCCGCCACCCCGAGCACGGGTCCGTCCCCAAACTGCACATAGGGTGTACTGCCCGAGCGCAACGGCACATCGAGACGCACCACCCCTCTCTCCCAAGGAGGGAGCCGCCCAATCTCGCTCCCCCGGACATTCCACCCCCCGCTGAACCCCGTCTGCCCGACCTGCACGAACGACCGACCCGTCTCCGCCGCACGCAGAGCCCCCAGGGCGTAGTGTTCCCAGAGGATGCGTGTTCGGGCAAACCATCCGTCGCTGGTGGGGGTGATCAGGACTTCCGCCCCCTGGCGCACGAGCTCTCTCGCGATCCCTGGAAAGGTTGACTCGAAGCAAACGAGGATCCCCAGCTTCCCCACCGGCAGCAGGACCTCCCCCGGCGTCTGATCAAAAGGCAGATAGGGGTCGATAAGCGACCCCAGTCCGATCCTCGTCCAGAAATCGCGCCACGGGACCTGCTCCCCGAATGGAACAAGGCGCGTCTTGGCATAGGATCCCACTACCTCCCCCGATGGAGCGAGAACAAGGATTGTGTTGTACACGTCACCCTCGCGGAAGTCGGCCGTTCCCACCAGCACCGTCGCCCCCACTCGTCGTGCCGTGACCTGGAACAGGTTGATGTACTCGGCCGTTTCCAGAATCCACGGGAGGGCGTTCTCAGGCAGGGCGATCAAGTCCACGGGGGGCTCGATGCTCGCGAGGAGTTCGCGGTACACCTCAACGTGAACAGGAAGGAGCCTCCCGTCCAGTTGATCAACCTTGGAGATGTTCGGCTGGACCAGGGCAACCGTGAGCCCACCTGTTTCGTGCGTACCGGTCGGCATCAGGCTGAGGCCAACCAGGAACAGAGGTCCGAGAGCGGCTCCCCCCAGCCACCGTGGTCGCCGCAGTCCCCGTGCCAGGCAACCGGCCGTCCACGCCAACCCAAGCGAGAGAAGCCACGGGCCACCCATCGCAGCAGCAGGGAGGAACGGACCTTCGGCCATCGTGCCCGGCACGCTGCCAAACGTGAACCCCAGTGGGCCGACCGCCCTAATCGCCTCGATCAACACCCATCCCCCCGCCCACACGAAGGGACTGCTCCACCGCCCGGCCACAGCTCCGAACAAGGCGAGGAACGCCCCTCCGTACAGTGCCAGGGCCACACAGATCAGGACCACCATCGACCCCACGAATGGCCACAGAGAGGATAGGGACGAGAACTCCAAAGCGAAGAACGCGACCCCGAACGTGGCTCCGAGAACCACCCCTCGGCGCATCCCCACCCCGTCGAGGGCCCAAAGGAGGGGGACAAGCGCCAGCCAAGCGAGCGAACCCCATCCCGAGAAGAACGATACCCACAGAAGACCCGCCGAGCCGAGGGAAGCCACGACACGCGATCGCGCAGGCATCGCCCGACTATAATACCTGCTGGGTGATCGAGGGTGCATCCTGTTTTCTTGCAACTGGGCCCGGTCGAAGTCCGCTACTACGGGCTGATGTATGTAATCTCGTTCGTTCTCGGGTTCTTCATCATCCAGAGCGAAGCCCGGCGGCGGAAGCTGTTCTCGAAGCCCGACGACGTGCTTGATCTCCTGTTGGTGACGATCCCCCTCGGAATCGTCGTGGCTCGGTTGTACTACGTGGCCTTCCAGTGGGACTGGTACCGCGGTGCGCCGTGGGAGATCCTGGCGATCTGGCACGGCGGACTGGCGATCCACGGCGGGATCATCGGCGGCGTGCTCGGACTCCTCGTGATCGGCCGGTGGAAGCGCATTCCATTCTGGCGCCTCTCGGATGCGGTCGTCCCAGCCCTTGCCCTGGGGCAGGTGCTCGGGCGGATCGGAAACTTCCTCAACGGCGACGCGTTCGGAACACCCACAGATCTACCGTGGGGCGTGGTCTTCCCAACTGCATCCCCTGCCGGAGCCACCTATCCGGGCGTGCCCCTGCACCCGGCGATGCTCTACGAGGCGCTGGGGGTCCTCCTCATCTTCGGCCTCCTGTGGCGATTGCGCGTTCGCCCAGCGAAGGACGGGTTCCTGTCCTCTGTGTACTTCATCGCCTACGCTCTGGTGCGGTTCGCGTGCGAGTTCTTCCGCGGGGACGCCCTCATGCTCGGATCGTGGCGGGCGGCGCAGGCGGCGAGCGTTCTCCTCGTGCTCGGTTTCGGCGCGTGGCTCGTTGTCGGGCAACTGTGGCGGCGGGCGCGCGCCTGACCGACAATTCACCCATGACGGGCCACGAACTGCGCCAGCTCTACCTCGACTACTTCCGCCGCGAGGGCCACCGGATCCTGCCCTCGGCAAGCCTGGTTCCCGCGGACCCGACGCTCCTCTTCACCTCCGCGGGAATGGTCCAGTTCAAGGACATCTTCTGGGGGCGCGTCCCTCCGGCCCATCCCCGGGTCACGACTTGCCAGAAGTGCTTCCGGACGACGGACATCGAGCGCGTGGGGACCACCGCCTACCACCACACGTTCTTCGAGATGCTCGGGAACTTCAGCTTCGGCGACTACTTCAAGGACGGGGCGATCGAGCTCGCGTGGAGGTTCCTGACACGGGAGGTCAACCTGAGCAAAGACCGCCTCTGGGTCACCGTGTACGAGGACGATGCCGACGCGGCCAAGCTGTGGCGCCGGATCGCCCGGCTGGACGAAGATCGGATCGTCAAGCTGGGGAAAGAGCACAACTGGTGGGGACCGGTGGGGGACCGCGGCCCGTGCGGTCCCGACACGGAGATCTTCTGGGACTGGGGCCCCGAGTACGGGTGTGGCCCGAATTGCTCGGGACCGTCCTGCGACTGCGACCGGTTCAGCGAGGTCTGGAACCTCGTGTTCATGGAGTACGACGCCCAGCCCGATGGGACGATGACGCCCTTGGCTCGGAAGAACATCGACACCGGGATGGGGCTGGAGCGGATGACCGCCGTTCTCCAGGGGGTCCAGTCCAACTTCGATACCGACCTCTTCCGGCCGATCATCGAGACGGTCGAGCGACTGTCTGGTGTCCAGATGCCTCAGGATCAACTACCGCTTCACCGGAACGTTATCGCTGACCACATTCGTGGTGTGACCCTCCTCATCGCGGACGGGGTACTGGCCGGGAACGAGAGGCAGGGGTACGTTCTCCGTCGTCTCGTTCGTCGAACTATCGGGTACTCAGACCACCTACATCTAGGCCCGGGGGCGTTGCCACTTCTTGTGGAGGCAGTCGTGCAAACCTTGGGACCTGTGTACCCAGAGATCGGCGAACGCAAGGGACTCGTAGAGGGGGTCCTCAAAGCTGAGGAGCGGCTGTACCGCAGCACTCTTGAGGTGGGGCGGTCACGACTGCTAGATCTGGCTGCCAAGTACAGCGACAGGATCCCTGGCTCCGAGCTGTTCGAGCTCTACGACACACACGGCGTCTCCTTCGATATCTTCGAAGAAGTCGCTGCTGAGCACGGCCTCCTTCTGGACCGCGAGGGCTTCGAGGAGCATATGGCCAAGCAGCGCGAGAGATCTCGTCAGGACTTCAAGAACCGGGCCACACGGCAGATCACCGTCGAATCAGGACTTCGGATAGCCCCTGAGACTGATCCCATAGACGGCAGGGACACGGAGTTCGTCGGTTACGTGGAGAGCGAGGCTGACGTATCCCTCGAACTCGCGCTCGACAATCGCGCCAATCCCCACGAGACCGCAGATGCGGGGGACTGGCGGTTTGCTTTCGACAGAACTCCGTTCTACGCCGAGGCCGGCGGACAGATCGCCGATACGGGATGGATCGAGAACCTGACCCGACCGGGACGAGCTGAAGTCCTGGATGTACAGAGGTCGCCCCAGGGGATCCTCCACTCCATCCGCGTGACGGAGGGTGAGTTCCGTCAGGGCGATCGGTGCCGACTCGTCGTGGACAAGGCTCGGCGGCGGAAGATCGAGCGCGCCCACACGGCCACCCACCTCCTCCACGCCGCGTTGCGCCGCGTGCTGGGCGACCACGTGATCCAGGCCGGATCTGCGGTCGGGCCCGAGGAGTTCCGGTTCGACTTCACCCACTTCGCGCCCTTGGCACCCGCGGACCTGGCACAGGTCGAGGAGTTGGCATTCGCCGCAGTTCTTCAGAATCTCGCAGTGAAGGTGGAGGAACTGCCGCTCGAAGAGGCTAAGAAACGAGGGGCGATCGCCCACTTCGAGGAGGAGTACCGCGGCAAGGACCACGTGCGCGTCATCCAGGTCCCCGACGTATCGAGCGAGCTGTGTGGGGGAACCCACGTTCGCCGGACGGGCGAGATCGGCTCCATCGTGCTCCTTGCCGAGGAAGCGGTGGCTGCCGGAACCCGCCGACTGCGGGCCGTGGTGGGAGAAGCGGCCCGTCGCCACCTATCCTCCCTCCGCGAGGAGCGCCACCAGATCTCCGATCTGGTCGGTGTCCCCGAGACTGAGGTGCTGGCGGGGATTCGACGGTCGCTCGACGAGATCCAGAAGCTGCGCCGCCGCCTGACAAGCCTCGAAGGTGAGCTCACCTCCCTCCGCTCGCAGGACCTCGCATCCTCGGCCCGTGAGGTGGGAGGGACGAAGCTCGCCAGCACGATCGTGGATGGAGGAGCGGAGGAGGCAAAGCGGGTTGCCGACGCGCTCGCCGCCCGACTCGGCCGTTCCGTGGTCGTGGTCGGGGCCCGCGACGCGGAGAAAGCGCTCGTCGTGGCGAAGGTCGTGGACGAGCCACGGGTGGGAGCCGGCGATCTCGTCCGCGTCGCCTCAGAGGCTTTGGGCGGAAAAGGAGGAGGCCGGCCCACGTTCGCTCAGGGAGGCGGGCCCAATGTTCAAGCCCTGCCTCAGGCGATCGAGCGGGCGATCGCCCACGCCGAATCCAGGCTCAGAGAAGCCTGACCGGCATGCACACGTAGATGAACCCCTCGTCGCCGGGGGCGATCTCCCCGGCAGGCTCGATGAGGCCTGCCCGCTCCGGGGCTGATAGCCACAGAGCCACCTGATCCGACTCCATCCTCCGCAGGGCGTCAATGAGGTACTCGGCCCGGAACGCGATCTCCACTCCCTTGGTCGGCGTCTTGAGGAGCTTGACGGACTCCCGCCCCTGTCCCTTGTCCTTCGACGCCGAGGTCATCTCGAGTTCGGACCCCGCCACCTTCAGGTTCACCGCTCCCGACTCCTCCGCAGCGGTGATCTCCAACCGCCGCAGGGTATCGAGGAGTTCGGACCGCGAGGAGAACAAGCCAATCTCGCTATCCTTGGGCACGACCCGTTCGAAATCGGGGAACTGCTCTTGGATCGTCCGGCAAGAGAAGAACACCGGTCCAGCGGCGAAGTGAAGCTGGCCTCCATCCGTGAACACGGCGACCTCGGGCTCGTTGACCCCTGCCAGAACCCGCGACAGGTCGCCAAGCACAGCCGCGTCCACGAGAAACGAACCCTCGTAGTCGTCGGACAGCCCCTCTACCGGAACCTTCTTGATCGCCAACCGGTACCCGTTCGTGGCAGCGAACTTCGCGGCCCCTTCCCGAAGTACGATGTCCACCCCAGTCAGGGCGAGCCGTGTCGTCTCCGATGCCCGCAGGGCAGCGAACGCAGTCTGAGAGATGCCCTGAAGGAGAGCAGAAAGTGGCATCCGCCCCACGGGTTTCTCGGCGGGTCTCGTCCCCTCGGGAAACTCGTCGGCAGGCAGGGTCAGGAGTTCGAAACCCGCCGGACCACAGACCAGCTGGGCCCGTCCATCTTGCTCGCGCAGTTCAATCGTCTCCGCCTCGGGAAGTCGGCTCACGAGCTGGGAGACCACTTGCCCCGGCAGAACAACCGTCCCGGCGGCCTTCACCTCGGCCCGGATCCGACAGCGGATGGACCGCTCGAGGTCAGTCGCCGAGAGTTCCACCTCGTCGTTCTCCCCGTGACAGCGGATTCCCCCCAGAATGGGCATCGCCGTCCGTCCCCCCAGCGCGTGGCTAACCGTTCTCACCCCAAACACCAAATCTTCCCGCCGACAGACGATCTCCATGAGCCCTCCTTTAGAAGGAGATCATATCCCAGGACGAGGAAGGTGGGCGAGGATCTCCCCGAGCACGCGCTCTTGGGACAGCGTGCCGTCAATCACGTGAGCCCGCGGTACAGAGCGGATCAGCTCAAGGTATCCTACGCGCACCTTGGTGAAGAACTCGAGACCTTCGCCTTCGAACCGATCTCGCTCCCGGGTTCGCTCGTAGGCCACCGCAGGTGGAAGATCGAGCAGAAAAACGTAGTCTGGATCTAGTCCGCCCGTTGCCAGCCCGTTCAGACGCCGGATAAGATCGCGGTCAAGCCCCCGCCCCCACCCTTGGTAGGCAAGCGACGACAACGTGTAACGCGAGCAGAGAACCCACTTTCCATCCCGCAACGCTGGCCGGATGACCTTCTCTACATGCTCGTGCCGCGCACCCACGATCAGGAGGAGCTCAGTGAGGGGGTTCATCGGTGAGTCCGGGGCGAGAACAAGCTCCCTCAGCCGTTCCCCGAGAGGAGTCCCCCCGGGCTCCCGGGTGGCCACCAGAGGGACCCCGCGAGCGGACAGCGCGTCCGAAAGCAACCTCAACTGGGTGGACTTGCCCGATGCGTCCGGCCCTTCGAGCACGATGAACAGCGGTTTCACTTTGTCTTCCCCCCCGCAAGGAGGGCCAGGGCGACGAGCCCGGCCCCGACTACGATCGCCGAGTCGGCGATGTTGATCACGGGGAACCCGGGGACCTCCAGGAAGTCGAGCACGTACCCCCAGCGGATCCGGTCTACAAGGTTCCCTGCCGCGCCGCCGAGAAGGAGCGCACTCCCCACTCGGGCCAGACCCTGCCACCGTCCGAGGACGAGAACCGCTCCGAGAACAGCCACGACGACCGCGGAGACCGCGATGAACGCGCCTGTGTGCTGGGGGAAGAGTCCAAACGCGCCGCCGGGGTTGTGGACCCGCGTCAGACGCACGATGTCCCCAATGAGCGGTCGAGAAAGGCCGAGATCCAGGCTCCGGATCGCCCACGACTTCGTCCCCTGGTCAACCGCAAAGACGGCCGCGGCGAGAAGGACGTAGCGAACGGAGCGCATGACGCGCCAGTCTACCCGGGTTCGCGAGATAGGGCAAAGCGTGTGGGTGATTGATCCCTTGCCCCACACCCGGTCCTCTCTTACGCTTCGCTTGCGATGGCCAACCTCTACCTCGCCCTCCTCCACTTCCCCATGCGCAGCCGGGAAGGGGGCATCGTGGCCACCGCGCTGACCTCGATGAATGTGCCGGACATCGCCCGCACCGCCTGCACCTACGGCGTGTCCCGATACTACGTGGTCACCCCGCTCGCCAGCCAACGGCGGATTGCGGAGCGGCTGCGGGAGTTCTGGATGGAAGAGGAAGAGCTCTCCAACCGGCGTGAGGCGGTGTCCCTCGTCGCGGTGCGGGAAGAGTTGGAAGAGTGTTACGAGGAGATCTCCCGCACCGAGGGCCAGCCCCCCCTGGTGTGGGGCACGAGCGCACGGAGCAACCTCCCCTACCTTCGGGTAGAGTGGGACGAAGCGCGGGCCACCCTCCGCAAGAGGCCGGTGCTCCTCCTATTTGGCACAGGAAACGGGATGGCACATGACCTTCTCCAGGCATGCGATGCGCTCCTCCCCCCCGTGCGCAACCGAGGGTACAATTACCTCTCGGTGCGGGCCGCGGTGGCCATCATCTTGGACCGGTTGAAAGGAGAGGAAGAATGACGGGTATGGACGATCTCATCCACGCCCTCGAGGCCGAACACGTGCGGGACGTTCCCGAGTTTCGGCCCGGGGACATTGTGCGTTTCTACGAGAAGGTGTCGGAAGGAGCGCGTGAACGCCTTCAGCCGTTCGAAGGGGTTGTGCTCAAGATCTCCGGATCGGGCACGCGAACGATGATGACTGTCCGCAAGATCGCAGCGGGAGTGGGCGTAGAACGCACCGTGCCCGTTCACTCGCCAAAGGTGGAGCGCATTGAAGTCGTGAAGCGCAACACGGTGAGCAAGAGCCGCCCGTACTGGCTGCGCCGGGTAAGCCGCATCCACAAGATCGAATGAGTTCCTGGCCGAGACGCCGGCGCAAGAAAGAGAAGAAGCCGACGTGGATCGTGCGCCTGTTGCGCCGCCGGGGGGTGCGCCTTTCGCCTCGGGCAGAGTGGGCTTTGGGGTGGGCGGAAACGATCGTCGAGGTGGGCCTCATCTTCTGGCTCACCATCACCTTCGTCACCGTCCGAATGACGGTTCCCACCGGCTCGATGAACCCCACGATCGCCCCGGGGGACTCGTTCTTCGTGGACATCCTCACCTACCACTTCCGCGACCCGGTGCCGGGACGGGTGATCGTGTTCTGGCAGCTGGAGGAGTTGCAGGTGACCGCGGTGGAGTCGGGCAGCCCCGCCGCGGTGGCGGGGATTCAATCGGGGGATTGGATCACCCACGTCCAGTACCCCACGATTGGGATCGGCGGGGAGCCCGTTCCCTCCGTCCGCACCGCCAACCGGCGCATCGAGGCCGCCCAGGGGCAGATCCTGCAGTTCGTCGTGTTGCGCGAGGCCGTCGGGCACCAAACGCTGTCGGTATCCGTTCCGGGCGACGCGAGGAACCTGGCCTCGCTTGGAATCAAGTACCGATCTCGCCAAGAGCGGTACGTGAAGCGTCTCATCGCCATCGGTGGTCAGACGGTGCAAATCGTGGGCGGCAAGGTCATGGTGGACGGAGCCCCACTCGCTGCGGTTGCCGGGCGCACGTACTGGACCCAAGGTTCGGGCATGCAGTACGGCGTTGCCCCCACTTTCGTGCCACGGGGTCATTACTTCGTGCTTGGCGACAACACGATGAACTCCTACGACTCCCGCTACTGGGGGTTCGTGCCTGAAGAAGAGCTGATCGGTGCCCCGTTCTTCCGGGTGTGGCCGCTGGCGCGGTTCGGGCCGATGAACGGGTACTGGTGGTCGTCCCTCTAGGGACCCTTGCGGAACCGTTCCCCGCGCCAGGGGTCACCGATGTCGTGATAGCCGCGCGCTTCCCAATACCCACGGCGGAGGTCGGGCAGGAACTCCAACGCCACGACGTACTTCGCGCTCTTCCAGGCGTAAAGCGAAGGGATCACCAGACGCAACGGATGGCCGTGCTGGGGGAGAAGGGGAGCACCGTTCATCCGGTGAGCGAGGAGGCTCTGGGCGTCGAGGAACTGGGCGTAGGGCACGTTGGTGGTGTAGCCTTCGCGGCCGTGGGCCATCACCCATACCACGTCGGATCGGGGAAGAACGCGATTCACGACCTCTCGGGTGAGAACCCCTTCCCAGCGCACCCCGGGAACGCTCCAGCCCGTCACGCAGTGAAAGTCCGCCTCGACCACTACCTGGGGCAACCGAACGAGTTCCTCCCACGAGAGATCGCACGGGTGCTCCACCGCGCCGAATAGACGCAGCCGGAACCGTGATAGATCCAGATCTGGAACCGGTCCGATGTCATAGGGGACAGGATCCGAGATCCACCGCTGGCCAACCGGGAGCGATCCGGGCACCATAGCGTGTACGGTAGCCCTCGCTTGGCCCCATGACAAGCGGGCGCCACCACGGCCGAACCTGACCCGTAGCAGAAAGGATGCACCGCCATGCGGTACCGTGAGAACATCGTGTGGATTGACCTCGAGACCACCGGGCTCGATCCAGAGACGAGCGTCATCCTCGAGATCGCCGTCATCATCACCGACAAGCACTTGAACCAGCTCGCGCAGACCTCGCTCGTGGTGCATCACCCCAACAACGCCCTCGTGGACCTCGACGAGTGGGTGCAGACCCAGCACCAAGCGTCGGGGCTGCTCGAGGAGGTGCGCCACTCGACCCTCACCCTGGCCAAGGCCGAGGCGGCGGCTCTGGAGCTCGTGGCCGCCTACTGCCCGCCGCGGGCGTGCCCGCTCGCCGGGAGCTCGGTGTGCTTCGACCGCCGGTTCCTGATGCGCCATATGCCCAAACTCGACGCGCATCTCAGCTACCGCCAGGTGGACGTGAGCTCGCTCAAGGAACTCGTCAAGCGGTGGTACCCGGACAAGGCGCCCACCAACGGCGCGGGGGCCCAACACCGCGCCCTCCCCGACATTCTGGAATCCATCGAGGAGCTGCGCTACTACCGAAAGACCGTGTTCATCCCCCCTCCGGGGCCGATCCAACTGCCGCTGGGCTAGATCTCGACGAGATCCAGGTCTCGGGCCGAGAGGATCGGCCTCCGGGCACGGAGCACAGCGACGCGCCGGGTCGTGTCCCCGTAGGCGTTGGATGTGAATAGGGTCAGGCACCGATCGTCGCAAAGGAACGTTGGAACCGCAGGCTGATGAGAGCGAACCAGCACCTGGATACCCAACCGGGAAGCCGTCTCGGCGAAGTAGTCCGCGCCGAAGGTTGGGCGGCCCGAGACCCCGGAACCGAATGAGTAGCCAGGGCCATCTACCCAGTCCCCCCACGTGATCGCCCGCCACTCCGCCGAGCCCAGGGGGACGCGCGCGATCTCCGCCGCATCGCCGACGTCCGGAAGCGCTCCATGCAGGGCGAGCACCCCAGCTGGATGATAGGCAGCGAACGGGAGTCCGAGGAGCGCGTTCCCCAGAGCCTCCTCGTCGCTCGGGGAGAGCTCCTGCCAGAAGTCAGCCGGCGAGAACGGTCTCACCGCCCACGCCTCGTGGTTCCCCATGAGGAGGTGGACGGAGTCCGGGTGGGCGAGTTTCGCCTCGAGGAGGAGCGTCAGGTTGCCTAGCGAATCCGGCCCCCGGTCCACGTAGTCCCCGAGGAACACGAGGACGTGATCTGACGGCGGGAACATTCCCAGCACCCGTTCCGTCGCCTCGCGATCCCCGTGGGTGTCGCCGACGAACACCACGGCCCGGTTCCCGGAGAGGCCGATCAGCCGGCCCTCTCTCTCTAGGATCTCCCGCAACCGGGCAAGGCGCGCTGTGTCGATCATTGATCGGAGGCTACGTCTTCCCTGTTCCTGCTGCAACGGCGGCAAACCACATCGTTCGGGCTGCACGACAGTTCACTGCGTGACCCACCGTCAAAACCCCTCCAGGCCGTGGTGGCGGGCGCGGCGATCGAAGTAGAGGAGCGCCCACCAGCCCAACGCCACATAGGCCACGGCCAGCGCCGCGAGAAGCCCGATTTGCTGCCCCAGCGGGAACATGGCTGGCGTGCCCAGCCACAGGGCGCGCACGGCATCCACCCCGTAGGTGAAGGGAAAGACGTACGCAAAGGGCCGGAGAAAGCCCGGCAGCAGGGCCACGGGGAAGAAGACGCCACCGAGGAGCGGGGCAGCGTTCCCCAGGAGACCGACCGCCGAGTTCGCGTCCTTGAACCGGAGCGTCGCTCCGAACAGGACAAATGCGAACCCATACGAGGCAACGAGCGACAGGACCCACACCGCAGCCACCCCCGCCCAGCGCGGCCACGGCGGGATACCCGACAGAACAAGGATCAGGCCCAGCGTAGCCAAGGACGGGACCACCTCCACCGCGAACCGGGCACCGGACCACGCCCCGATCAGCCCGGTGCGGGAGATACCGGTGGAAAGGAGCGATTCCAAGATCCCCTGCCGCATCGCCCGCTGCAGGGAGAACACAATGCTCCACACCACCTCGACGAAATTCCAGTACAAGGCCCCCAGGAGAAGGTACCCCAGGTAGTCTGGGGTTCCCGCCCGGTCGGCGAACTCCGCCCCCAGCCCCATCC
>DLNB01000024.1 GCA_002479455.1 Acetothermia bacterium UBA7521 | reverse complement strand
CACCCCTAACATACAAGGACACAGAGGACGCCGAGAAACCGGACCTTGAGGTTGTGGTCCTACCCCAACCGATTCCGTTCGGGATCTCTCGGCGGTGAGCTGCGGTTCGTCCCCGACGAGCTGCGGCGCTGTGGGACCGCCTCGTGCCGGACGTGAATTCCCCGCCCCTTCCACGAGCCCTTCCTGCGAAGGTGCCAGGCCAGCGACCGGAGTGCGATCCCCGTCACGAGAAGGATCGTCACCGGGTAGAGGGGGACCTGAACGAGGGGCATCCGGAACCGCACTGCGGAGACCGCCCATGTGAACAGCGACAGCCCGATCGTGGCCGCCGCGGGCGCCACGATTCCCTCGGGCACAGCGTTGCCCGTGATGCGAAGCGCGAGGACGGACAGCGGTTGCCACGCCAACCACAAGAGCCACGTCCACACGAACAGGAGCAGCGGGACGTTGTAGTGGAAGACCGGGAACAGGTTCTTCGCCAGTCCCCGCGCCGTCTCGTTCCACCCCTGGTACATCCGCGTCGTCACCCGCCCCGATCCGTCGAGGAACGCCCATCCGAGGCCCGCTCGGTGCACGTTGCGGGCCAGGGCGAGGTCGTCCAAGACCTCCGCCCTCACCGCGGCGTGTCCGCCGACGGCCTCATAGACCTCCCGGCGAAAGAACATGAACTGCCCGACCGCGGTGGGCGTCCGCCGCGGGAGGATGAACGGGACGAACGTGTGGATCACCCACGACAGGATCGGGATCACAAGGATCTCGCCCCAGCTCCCCACCGCCTGGCAGGGGAGGACACTCAGCGCGCCTGCCCTCTTGGCCTCGAGGGCTTGAACCGCGTCGCGCAATGCTGACGGATGGTGCACCGTATCGGCATCTGTGAACAGGAAGAGTTCGCCATGCGCAGCTTCGGCAAGCTGGTGACAGGCCCAGTGCTTGCCGAGCCAGCCAGCGGGGAGAGGCTTCCCGGGGAGTATCCGCAGCCGCTCCCCTGATCGGGTCTGGGTCTCCTGCAGAAGCGTCGCTGTGGCATCACGGGAGTCGTCGTCAAGCACGATCACCTCGAACTCCGGGTAGTTCTGCTGAAGGAGAGATTCCACGCAGGCTTCGATGTTCCGCTCTTCATCCCGTGCCGGGACAAGGATCGAGACCGCGGGGTACTCGGGCAGAACAGGGTGCTTGCCGAGCCGCCGCATCGCGATGAGGTTCATGAGGGCGATGGCCGCCAGCACCGCCATGAACACGACCAAGCTCCACTCGTGCGAGACGAGGAAGCTCATGTGGATCCCTTCCTCGGGCGCCACCGCGGCGGCAGACGAAGTTCCCGCCGGTGTGTCCAGACGAGAAGGGCGAAGTTTGCCCCCAGGGCCGCGAGAAGCCACGGCTCCGCCCCACGCAGGGCGAGGAAGAGAGCCACCACGGGAAAGGAGAGAACGACCGTCCACGCATCCACTTTCTGTACCGTTCGGAGGACGGCGAACGACAGGCCGAGCACGGTTGGGACCTCCCAGTAGGTGAGGGCGGACCACACCCCGAACGTGGAGGCCACTGCCTTCCCACCGTGGAAGCTGAGCCACGGCGAGAAGGCGTGGCCGAGGAGAGGCGCGATAGCGACGGGAAGAAGCGCCCACCCCCACAGGTTTCCAGCAGACCTGGCAAGCGCCACAGGCACAGCGCCTTTGATCACGTCCAGGACGAGGGCAAAGAGGCCGATCCGCCATCCCCCCGCTCGCCAAGCGTTCGTGGCGCCAGGGTTCCCATTGCCGTGGCGGCGGATGTCAGCCTTGGCCCCCATCCTCCCCAACCAAACGGAGAACGGGAGCGATCCCAGCGCGAAGCCCAGAAGGGAGAACAGGGCGACCGTCACGCGCACTCCGCAGGGAGTGGGTACTGCGAGCCGTCACGGGCCATCGCCGAAGTCTACGCGATGGCAGACCGGTAGAGAAACCCTTGTCCGGTGCCGGTGCACGGGCTATGCTCGTTCGGCAACTAGGGCGTAGCCAAGCGGTAAGGCAGCGGCCTTTGGAGCCGCCATTCGGAGGTTCGAATCCTCCCGCCCTAGCAGACCTTGTAAGCGCCTTCCCATCTACGCTTCAGAAGACGGGGCCTCAGAGGATTCGAATCACCTTTGGGATACCTGACACAGATTCCCCGCTACCCTCATGGCCTCCCCGTGGCCAGACTCAGGTGGAGTCCCCTCCGGACAACCCGGGGCGATTCACAGACAGCTCGTCCACGATCTGATAAGAGAGCAACGCGGAGCCGCGGGTTAGCTAACCTGGACGAGACCAATCAGGTTCCCGCATGTATCCTCGAACACAACGGACGTCAGCCCGCCTGCCTTGATGGGCTCGCCACGGAACCGGACCCCGCGGGATCGCAGGAGCTCGTACTCGGCGCGAATGTCCTTTGAGACGAACGCCGTTGCGGGAATGCCCGCCTCGAATAGGGCACGCTGGTATGTCTGGGCCGGCGGGAACGCCATCGGCTCCAGGAGGAGTTCCACGTGGTCATCCCCTTCGGGGGAAACGACCGTTAGCCAGCGGTACTCCCCGTTCGGGAAGTCCTTCTTCTTCAGAAACCCAAGTTTCTCTGTGTAAAAGGCGAGAGCCTTCGCCTGATCATCCACCAGTACGCTACTCATCCCGATACGCATGGGTACCTCCAAGTACCAGAACGTTCACCGGGATCGCTGAACCCGGCAAACGGTGTTGCAGGAGCACCTCCCTGTGGCCTGGGCCATCCGGTCTCCGGCCGACCAAGGAAGCCCTGATCCTGGCCTGCTGGCTTCATTCGAGGCAATCTGCTCCGGGAGCAGACGATCGTGTTCTCAGAGAAGCCTATCGAGAATGGCTGCGGTCTGATCGTCCACGAGCGGGGGTGTCCAGTCAACGCTGACTACCGGGACCCCTTGAGCCCGCAATGCGTCGGCGAACCCCGCCAACCCGAGGTTGACCGCTCTCGGACCTTCCCGCAGAAGGAGGCCCACAGGGGTGTTCTCCAGCGGCTCGCTCATCGTAGTCCCTCCACAAGCGCTCGGCAGTACAGGGCTGCCTGAGCGTTGCTCGGCAGCACGATCACGCCGGCCTCCTCCAGGCCGGTCACCTGCGCCTGGAGTCCCTGCGGGTCACCGTCCGTTCCGCACACCGAGGCCACCACGCTCAGGTACCCGCCGCGGCCGGCGACGGCGCGCTTCGCCTGGCTGATGGCAGGAAGCAGGTCCCCTACTGGGTCCGGGGACGCGTTATGCCCAAGGATGAAGTCGAGCATCACCACCGCCACCTCTGCGTGACGCGCTTCCAGGAGGAGCCTCTCAATACGGAGGGCGGCATCCATCATCGGGTGCGCACGTCCCTCTGTGAACTGCTCATCTCCAAGGTCAAGCAGCGTGTGTCCCACACTTCGCATCGGATCGTCGAGCGCAAGCCGCGGATCCAGCGGGGCATTGGAATGCACAGCGATCCCACCCTGTTCTAGCACATGCTGAGCCTCGTAGCAGAACGTCCCCCCGGCGAATATCCCCCGGACGTACTTCTGTTCCGAAGACATCTGCGCCCGTTCACGGATAACGCTCGCTACCCAGGTCGTGGGATCGGGGCTGTCCGGCACGGACGGTCGTCCGCCCACCAACTCCACCGCCCGCGCCGCTGCTGCGTCAAGGGTGGAGACCAGATGGACCTGCTCCCACGGGCTGCCCGGCTTGCCTGTGCCCAGGAGGCACGCCAATACGGGCTTTCTGCACTTCTGCAGACGCCCTCCCAACCTAGCCAGGGGTTTCGCGCCCGGAGGCTTCGAAACCAGCACAATCACCTTGGTGTCTGGGTCATCCTCGAGTACGCCCAACGCGGCCCAAGTGGAGACGCCTCCCACTGCCTCGCTCAGGTCACGGCTGCCGGTACCGATGGCGTGGGAGACGCCCTGCCCGCTCTGGTGGACCAAGCAGGTGACCTCCTGAATGCCTGTACCGGACGACCCCACTATGCCAATCGAACCCCGTCGCACAACGTTGGCGAACCCGATCCCCATCCCCCGGATGATCGCGGTCCCGCAGTCGGGGCCCATCACGAGAAGCCCCTGTTCATGTGCCAGCGACTTGAGCGCGATCTCGTCCTCCACGGAGACGTTGCTGCTGAACAAGAACACGTTCAGCCCATGCTCCAAGGCTGTTCGCGCTTCGCGCGCGGCGAACCGACCGGGGACGGAGATCACGGCGAGATTAGCCTGAGGGAGCACGGCAAGACCGGCCGCCAGCGTGCGGGGACGCTCTTCCCGTTCCTTCACTTTCTGCGTCAAGAACTCCTCAAGCCTGTCAAGCACAGCACGGATGATCTCGGAGCTCTCTCCCTCGACGGCAACGATCAGGTCGTTCGGACCAGCAGCGGAAAGCCACGGTCCGGTGAACCCGAGCCGGCCCAGGAGCCCCTTGTTGGTATCTGTCCCCATGACAGCAGCCGCTTGGTGTACGCCTGGTTCGCGCTCCATGCGCTGCCGCACCTGCATCAGGAACATCGAGTCGAAGTACCGATTCTCCCGTACGATCCCAGAGCGGATCATGGCCGTTCCCTCATCGCTCGACCTGGTACCGGTGGGCAAAACTCACCAGCGCCTGCTGAAAGCACGCCACCGGCGGGCGGACCCAGCCCGCGCCGATGATCGGGTGTCCAGGTTCGCGGTGGGCAATGGCGGTGTCGATCACCGGGAGGATGTTCTTCTGGAGGACCTTGCGAACGTCAATCCCCACCGCCGCCCCACGGAAGTCGAGGGCTGGAATCCGGTAGTCAGGGCTCTCCCCGACCGTGATCTCGCGCATGTCCCGCGTCACGGTGAGCGCCTGATCCACCGTCCCCCCGACCAGGCTGAGGATGCCAGGGGCGCCGCCCAGCGCGAACCCTCCCCACCCTACGACCTCGGTGATCGCGGAATCGCCCATGTCCAAGCCCGCATCCCTAGCGGCGTAGCCGGGGAGCATCAGGCCGTCCACAGGCGGGGCTGGGGCGCTGAACCACTCTCCATCCAAACCGCTGACCTGGATCCCGAACTCCGTACCGTTGCGCGCCATCGCGGTCACGACGGTGGAGTACTCGACGCCACGAGCAGCATCCGTAGCCGCTTTCGCCGAAGCCATCGCCAGCCCCAGGAAGAAGACGGGGTGATTGCCCAGCAGACGCAGGGTAGACAGAGCCTGTTCCTTGGGCAATCCACACTCCAGAAGCGGAATGGTCATGGCGTTGGCGAACAAGCTCGACGCAGCAATCTGCCGGTTGTGAAGCTCGTCTCCCATCTCAAGGGCCCGGGAGATGAGGGGTTTGAGGGGAACTCCCCCCATCGAACGCAGCGCGTTCCGCAATGCCGGTCCCCATACATCCCGCCAGGTCGCGAGGGTCCGAAGCGCCTCCGGTCCGTAGTCCCCGAATTGCTGCCGACTCTCCACCGGCCGACAGTAGGCGCGGTTGCCATAACCCCGATTCTTGACCACGAACACCGGTAGCGAGGCCGTGATCGTGCCCGCCATCGGGCCCACCGCCCCATGGTGGTGGTTCGGCTCCAGGACGACCTCTCCTGTCTCAAACAGCGCCTGGGCCTGATCAGGTGTCTTGCTCCAGCCTTCGAACAAGGCCATTCCAATTGCCGCGCCCTTCTGCGCTCCGCACATCCGTGGCCACGTCACAGGCGGACCCGAATGGAGAACCACCTTGCCATCTCCGGCGAGGCGTGGGATCACCTCGTGGGCCGGTGCGACGTCCACCAACACCGGGTCGGCTGCCGTGATGCGGCGGAACACCTCCGCGTTCGCCTGTTCGATGCGTTCCTTGACCGTGCTCACCTCTTGCCTCCGTCCATCCACCAACTCGCGGTCAGGGTTCCCGCCAACAGGTCCCGTCCCGAGGAGTGTCCGATCTGACATAGACGCCCTGCACTGTCAGCAAGAGCCGGCCCGGGGGTTGACAGCAAGCCCTGGATGAGATCGTGCAACGGGCCCGGGCCATGGCCGCGGGCCAGGTCACAGAGGATGGTGTGACTGACCCATCCCGTGTGCGGGCGCACCTTCGCCAAGAAGTCATCAACCAGCCTTTCGTCCCACAGCGGGACGCCTGCGGATGGACACTGTAGATGGCGAAGCGCGAACAAGAGCCCTCCCAGGTAGTCGTCGCCGGCGGGGGTGAACCCAGGCCCCAACCCTGCCAACCCCAGACCGGCCTCGAGTACGTCCGACAGAGCGCCCCTCCGGCACGCAACGCGCACCCGATCCACCGCGGCGGACATGGCTTGGAGAAAGGGCGCCCCAGCTGCGTCAGCAGCTCCATCCAGATGAGGTCTGGCGACCAGGCGTAAAAACCCACAGTCTGCCGACCAGCTAGGACTATCCCGGACCACTCTGAGCAGGATGCCGAATCGCGCGTGCAGTTCCTTCGAGGCCAACCCAACGCCTCGGCCGACCCGCGATGGGGACCACATCTGCGCACGTGTCAGATCGATCTGGAGACCCCCGACCTTGAGCACGCCTTCGTACGCGACAAACGACATTCCCGGTTCAACGCCGAGCAGGGGCTGAGGTACATGAACGTACCGCCGATGGGGGAATGACCGATTCGTGCTCAACCACAGAAGTTCTCCCGCTCGTGTCGTCAGGTAGATGGCGTCCGTCAGAACCGCGTGCACTTCACCCCGACACGTCTCAGCCGTCAGCATCTCTCGCGCCAGGGCGCCTATCTCCGTGGCCCGCAGACGTACCTGCCTTGCGACCGCGAAGGCCGTGGCCTCCCCTCTTTCAAGCGAGCACATGCTCATCACTGAGTCTAACCAGACTCCGGAAGCGGACGAGAACGGGGCGGGACGCCCCGGTCCAGAGGCAATCGGCACGGGACGTCCCCTCACCGTCTACTTCGGAGACCCGGTAATGCCCTCGATGAGCCAGTCGAAGTCGCCCATCTTCTCATTGCCCCAGATCTCGCCTTCGGCAATGCGGATGACGCCATTCTGGTCTCGAATCGGTCCCTTGAAGGGATCGATGAGCCCCGCCTTGAAGTCCTCCGCCACGGCAAGCACCGCCTCGCGTACTTCGGCGGGGACCCTGCCACCGAACGGCGCGATCTCCAGGAACCCCTCCGCGAGACCGCGGCGGATGAACCCGGTTCGCCAGGTTCCGTCAATGACCGCCTGGGCGCTCTGGGTGAAGTAGTCGCCCCAAGTCAGACCCAGGCCCGTGATCCAGCCGTCCGGCGCGTACCGCCGAGCGTCAAGGGACATGAACCCGATCGTATACGCCCCCGCAGCCTCGACGGTCTGGATGACGGCGATCGGGGAGTCGAGGTGCATCGTGATCACGTCGCACCCCTGGTCAAGCAACGCCTGAGCCGCTGCTGCCTCTTTCGTTGTGTCGCCCCAACTGAACGTGAACAAGAGGTGCGTTGTCACATCCGGGTTGACCGACCGGGCACCGAGATGGAACCCGTTGACGTTGCCCAGGGTGAATCCGAGGGGCATTCCTGCAACGAATCCGATCTTGTTCGTCTCGGTCATGAGCCCGGCCGCAACGCCCATGATGTAGAAGTGAAGCTGTGTTGTAGCGAAGAAGTTGCTGAAGTTCGGCCGCACTTCCCAACCACCGGGGTGCATGAACCTCACGTTGGGGTGACGAGCAGCCACCGCAACGGCGGGGTACTGCAGGGGGAAGCCGCACGGAAGGATCAGACGTGCCCCCTGCCGGATCATCGTCTCCATCACGCTTTCCGCCTCGGCATCCGTGACGTATTCCGCAACGATCAGGCGAATGCCCGGTATGTTCCTCCCAACCTCCAGGGCCGCATCGTAGAACGACTGGTTGTAGCCCGCGTCGTTCTTCGGCCCCGGAAGAAGCAGGCCGATGGTCAGAGCAGGCTCCGCCGCGACGGCAAAGCCGCCCAAGAACACGCTTGCGGCCACTGCTGCCAATGCCATCCGTGTTGCCAGTGACATGACTCTCATCTGTACCCTCCTCTCGCTCATTCCCTACACATCCACCGCTCTGCGTTCGCCTCTGCTCATCTAAGAACGCCTCCCGTGCGCATCACCTCCTATGGAAGTCCGTGCTCGCTCCTTCGCGCCAACTTCTCTCAGTCGCGCTTCTTGCCATGACTACTCCTCGCCCGAGTACACCCGCCCCAACGCGCCCGGCGCTGCGAACCGCCGTGCGCCGCTCCACACCAGCAGCACCCCCAGCGTCAGCAGGTATGGGATCATGTTGAGGAGAAACGGCGACACGCCGGCACCCATCGCCTGCAGCTGGAGCTGGAGCGTGACCGCTCCGCCGAACAACAGGGCCCCCACAATCGCGCGCAACGGGTGCCACTTGGAGAAGATCACCAGCGCCACAGCCACGAACCCACGGCCTCCGGTCATTCCTTCAGTCCAGGTCCGCGCGAGGGCCACCGAGAGGTGGGCCCCGGCTATGCCGGCGAGGAACCCACATGCCAAGGCCGCCTGGTACTTCAGCGCGCTGATCCGCCGGCCCGCGGCGAACGCAGCGGACGGGTTCTCGCCAACGGCACGCAGACTGAGGCCCCAGCGTGTGCGGTAGAGCACCCACCACACCAGTACCGCCACCGGGACGGCCAGGTAGACCAGAAGGTCATAGTTGAACATCGTTCTCGTAACCCACGGGAGGGCAGCAACTCCTGGGACCTGGTACCGAGCCAGCCCAGCGATCCCACCTCCCACGTAGGCCCGACCCACCATCGCGCTGATCCCCATCCCGAAGAACATCACGGTCAGGCCGCTCGCCAATTGGTTCGCCCTGCGAGTCGCCACCAGAAACGCGTACACGAGGTTGAAGAGAGCGCCAGCCAGGGCAGCCGCCCCGACTCCCAGCCAGGGGTTGCCGGTCTCGATGCTCACCGCGAACCCCACCGACGCCCCGATCAGAAGGATGCCCTCCAGACCGAGATTGACCATGCCGGCACGCTGCCCGATGACCTCTCCCAGCGTGGTGTAGAGGAGGGGTACACCGTACATGATCGTGCCGGAGAGCAGGCCGCCGAAGAACGCCCAGTTCATGACAACCTCCCCAGCAGACGCGGCTTCATCAGGACGACAAACAGGATCAACGCCATCAAGACGTTGACCGCGGCGAATGGGACGCCTTGCGTGATCTGGAGAAGTGATCCCGCACTGAACACAACTGCCAGGACGAACGACATCGTCAGGATGCCGAGAGGACTGCCCCCTGCAAGCCAGCTGATCAGGAAGCCCGTGAATCCGTACCCAGGGGAGAACCCGGCGCGGAGTCGGCCGTGAAGAGCGGACACCTCGGCCATCCCCGCCAGACCGGCGATCCCGCCAGCAACGAACATCGCCACAATGATGTAGAGCCCGAGGCGAACCCCGAGGCGCCGCGCCGCTTCCGGGTTTCCCCCGATGGCCCGCATCTTCAGTCCCCACGCCGTCTTCTCAAGCACAAACCAGAACAACAACAACAGAATGAGAGCCAGCACGAGCCCCAGGTGAATGCGCGTATCGAAGAACCGCGGCAGCCGAGCCGCCTCGGGAAAGGCCGCGGACTGGGGGAATGCGGAGGCCCCCACCTCCCGGGATCGCCACGTCCCGTACACGAAGAACCCGACGATGAGCGGCGAGACGTAGTTCATGAGAAGTGTCGTGATCGTCTCGTTCACCAGTCCACGCGCTCGGAAGAAACCGGCCACGGCCGCCCACACCCCGCCCCCCACGAAACCCAGGACGATCAGAAGCGGGATGAACACTGCGGCCGGCAGCCCGGTGAAGGTGATCGCCCCCCAGGTCGCCAGCCACGCCCCCATGTACAGTTGGCCTTCCCCGCCGACATTGATCAACCCCAGTTTGGACGGAAGAGCCACGGCAATGGCGGTGAGCAACAGGGGGATCATCCGCACCACCACTTCGGAGAACCCGTACCACGAGCCCAACGTGAATGAGAACGTGTCGCTGTAGGCCTGGAGCGGGTTCTTGCCCGCCAGAAGGAGGACGACCGCGTAGGCGAGGAGAGCAATCGCGAGCACGATCGCGTACCGCGCTGCGGCAATGGCCCACCCCTTCCTGACAACCCGTACCCCCGCGGCGCACGCCCCCCTGAGCCTCCGCGCGGGGCTCGTGAAGGCGCTCACTCGCCCACCTCGGAATCCGTCATGAGGTGCCCGATCTCGTGACGATCTACCTCGCCAGGGCGGAACGCGCCCACGATCCTTCCCCTGCGTAGCACAACGAGGCGATCGCTCAAACTGAAGAGCTCATCAAGATCCTCGGACACAAGCAGTACCCCTCCCCCGCTGTTCCTCAGTTGGACAAGGACCCTCCGCGCTGCAGCGGCGCTGCGGACGTCCAGACCGCGCGTTGGGTAGGAGGCCACAAGCAGCCGCGGTCGTCGGCCGAGTTCCCTGGCCAGCACGGCCCGCTGGAGCTGTCCCCCGGAGAACGTGCGCACCGGCGCGTACAGGCTCAGCGGCTCGAACTCAAGCGCTGCGAACGACGTCACGATGTCCTGACGGACGCGATCCCAGCCCAAAGACAGGCCACCACGGCGTGCATACGCGGCCACATCCCCAAGAGCGGCGTTCTGGGAGAGCGTCATCCACGGCACGACCGCCATCCCCAACGGGTCCTCTGGAACGAACCCCACCCCGCTGGCCCGAATCTGTCCGGCGCTCCAGGATGTCGCGTCCTCCCCATGGAGCAGCCGTTTCCCTGCCGCGCAGGGGAGCAGGCCGAGGATCACATCCACCAGTTCCCGCTGGCCATTACCCGACACCCCGGCCACACCGACGATCTCGCCCTGGCTGATCTCGAGGCATACGTCCCTCAGCGGCGTGCTCGCTCCCTGGGGTCGCGTGTTGACGCTGCGCAGCGCCAGGAGTGCAGACCCCGGTGCAGCGGGCGGAAGCGGAGCGGACGTTGCCTCTTGAGGTATAGCATCGCCGAACATCAGCGCGACCAACGCGGACTCTGTCGCCTCTGAGCGGGTAAGGGTCCCAGCGATCCTCCCGCGGCGCATCACGGTGATCCGATCGGCGCACGCCAGAACCTCGCGCATCTTGTGGGTGATGAAGACGATCGCGTATCCATCCCCCTTCAGACGCTCGAAGATGTCGAACAGACCCTCGATCTCATGCGGAGCGAGCACCCGCGTGGCTTCGTCGAAGATGAGAACCCGAGCCCGGCCGACGAGCAGCTTGAGGATCTCCACCTTCTGCTGGTCGCCGATCGGGAGGTCGCGCACGGGGAAGCGATGGCTGACCTGGATCCCGTACTTCTCGCCCAGGGAGGAAATCTGCTTCGCCACGCGCCGGGTGTCCACCACCGGGGGCAGGTCAGGGAGATACAACGCGGCGTTCTCGGCCACCGTCATCGCCGGGATCAGGGTGAATGTCTGGAACACCATGCCAATCCCAAGGCGTCGCGCGTCGTGCGGCGAATGGATGTGAACCGGATCCCCCTGTAGCTTGATCTCCCCACAGTCGGCGCTGTAGAAGCCGTACAGGATCTTCATGAGCGTGCTCTTCCCCGCTCCGTTCTCTCCAAGGAGGGCGTGGACTTCGCCCGGATGAAGATCTAGGTCCACCTGGTCGTTGGCCAACACAGCGGGGAAGCGCTTGGTGATACCCCGCAACACCACCATCGGCCCTCTGCCTTGGCTCAGTTCTACCATGTCGCTCTCACCGGGGGCGCTCCATGTCGTCTCTTGTGGGCACTGTGGCGCCCTATCCGTGGAAGAGATTGTGCGAGCAGATCAACGCGTCACAAGTGTGAGGGAGGGACAACCCGCGGCGCTGCCCTTGTCAATATGTGACAAAGCGTTGGGACTGGCCGAGGCGCTATTTGCCGTTCGGGCGCGCAACAAGGGAGTGCAGCTGGAGCGCGACTTCGATGGCAAGGCGACGGCTCGGATCGTCCAACGACGTTCCAAGGATCTCCCGGACTCTCCCAACCCGATACCGCATCGTGTTGTAGTGGATCCCCAGCGCCCGAGAGGCCTTGCCGAGGTTTCTTCCTTCCGCGAGGTACACCCGCAGCGTCTCCACGAGCTGAGAGCCGGCGTTCCTGTCTCGTTCCAGAAGAGGCCCCAGCACGTCCTCACAGAACCGCGTCAGGCCTTCCGGGGAGTCGGTACGGGAGATGAACCTGAACAACCCGAGGTCTTCGTAGCGAGCAACCACGCTTGTCGCACGCTTGTGGAGGGCTTTCTCGATCTCGATGCTCTGGACGGCGCACTGATGGGCATGCCGAAATTCCGCGAGGTCGCGTGTCAGCCCGCTGATCCCCAGCGATACGGTGTGCGGGGCATTCTGCCGCTCGATCCGCTTGCAGATCTGAGCCAGTTCCTCGGTGAGCGTCCCCCCGCCCCCCGGAGCACGCGCCCCACC
>DLNB01000047.1 GCA_002479455.1 Acetothermia bacterium UBA7521 | reverse complement strand
GAGGTGGAGGCGTTGGCCCACCGCCCGCCCCCGCCGTCCGACCTGAGCCGGACGATCCAGCGGTTACAGAATGCGTTTCTCCTGAGCCTCGACGATCCGAGCGGTCGCGTGGCCCGGCTCGGCACGGCCGCGGCCTTGGGCCGCACGCCCGCCGCTCCAGACGACGTCGTCCGCCGCCTGGGAGACGTGACCGCTGAAGAGGTTCAGGAACTCGCCCGTCGGTACCTGGATCTGGACAAGTCGGCGTGGGCCGCGGTCGGCCCGTCCGCTGACCGGCTGCGGGAGTTCATCCATCCTCACGCGGAGGTGATGTGATGCGCCGCGCCCTCTACCCTGGGAGTTTTGACCCGATCACGTACGGACACCTCGACATCCTGCGCCGAGCGCGACGGCTGTTCGATGAGCTCGTCGTGGCGGTGGTCGAGAACCCCCGCAAGACTTCGCTCTTCACAGCAGATGAACGGCGCAAACTCGTCGAGGCTGCCCTCCGGGAGGAGAAGATCCCCAAGGTGCGCGTCGTATCCTACTCCGGCCTCCTCGTGGACTGCGCGCGCGAACTGGGGGCCGTGGCGGTGGTGCGCGGGCTGCGGGCAACGTCGGACTTCGACTACGAGTTCCAGTTCGCGCTCACCAACCGCGACCTCGACAGCGAGATCGAGAGCGTGTTTCTGATGACCGCTGGGCAACACTCGTTCCTCTCGTCGTCGCTGGTGAAGGAAATCGGCCAGTACGGGGGCGATGTGTCGAAGTTCGTCCCAGCGTGCGTGGCCAAGGCGCTGAAGGCGAAGTTCGGTACAAAGAAGAAACCCAAGGAGGCGCGATGACCGATCCCCGGGTAGAGAAGATGGCGCGAGTCCTCGTGGCGTACTCGCTCGCCGTGAAGGCGGGCGACCTGGTTCGGATCCAAGGCGGGGCTGAAGGAGCGCCGCTCCTCCTCGCGCTCTACGAGCAGATCCTCGCCTGCGGCGGGTACCCCTGGACCCAGATCGGTCTGGACGGAACAGATGAGATCTTCTACACGAAGGCCAGCGAAGCCCAGCTTGACTTCATCCCCAAGTTCGTGGCGGGGATGGTCGAGGAGATGCAGGCCTCGATCTCGGTGTGGACAGAGACGAACACCAAGCGTCTCTCCAACGTAGATCCCGCCAAACAGGCCCGCCGCGCCCAAGCGCTGCGGCCCCTCTCCGAGCGATTCATGGAGCGGGCGGCAAAGAAGGAGCTGCGCTGGACGGGAACACTCTATCCAACCCACGCCTTCGCCCAAGACGCAGAGATGTCGTTGTGGGAGTTCGCGGACTTCGTGTTCAAGGCATGCCTCGTCGAGGAAGAGGACCCGATCGAGGAGTGGAAGGCAATCTCCCGCTCGCAGAAACGGCTCACCGACTGGCTGTCGCCCAAGAAGGAGATCCACGTCGTGGGACCGGACACGGACCTCCGCCTGAAGGTCGGGGGGCGGGCGTGGATCAACTGCGACGGCCACGAGAACTTCCCCGACGGGGAAATCTTCACCGGACCGGTCGAGCAGAGCGTGGAGGGCCGGATCCGGTTCACCTACCCGGCGTGCATCTACGGCCGCGAGGTGGAGGACGTGCGCCTGGAGTTCAAGGGCGGGAAGGTCGTCCGGGCGACGGCGGGGAAGAACGAGGCCTTCCTCCTCAAGATGCTCGACACGGACGAGGGGGCGCGCTACGTAGGCGAGTTCGCGTTCGGCACGAACCCCGGCATCCAGCGGTTCACGAAGAACACCCTGTTCGACGAGAAGATCGGGGGGACGATCCACCTCGCGCTCGGCAAGGGCTACCCCGAGTCGGGGAGCAAGAACACCTCGGCGATCCACTGGGACATGGTGTGCGACCTCCGCCAGGGTGGCGAGGTCCGCGTGGACGGAACGCCGTTCGTGAAGGACGGGACGTTCCTCGTCTAGCCGTGGACACCGAGCTGAGGGACAAGGTCGTCCTCATCACCGGCGCTTCCGGGGGAATCGGAGGCGCGGCGGCGCGCCTGTTCGACCGGGAGGGGGCAAAGCTCGTCCTCCACGGCCACCGCAACATGGGCAGTCTGCAGGCGCTCCAGGAGCAACTCACGGCGGAGAACCTCGTCGTGTCCGCTGATCTGACCGAAGAGGACGAGGTCGAGCACCTGTTCCGCAAAGCGCTCGACCGGTTCCGCGGGGTGGATGTCCTCGTCGCCAACGCCGGCATCTGGCCGGAGGATGACGAGCCGATCCACCGCATGAGCCTCGAACGGTGGACGCAGACCATCGATGCCGACCTCACTTCCGTCTTTCTGTGCGCGCGGGCCTTCTTCCGCATCCTGGAGCGGACGAAGCCCGAGACGGCCGCCTTGGTGATCGTGGGGTCCACAGCCGCGGTGTTCGGGGAGGAGGGACACGCCGACTATGCCGCAGCGAAGGCGGGGATCACCTACGGCCTGACCCGCTCCCTCAAGAACGAGATCGTGCGCATCGTCTCCCAGGGTCGGGTCAACGCCGTGTGCCCAGGGTGGACGACCACCCCGATGTCCGCGGCGGGGTTGGAGGATCCAGCGGTCGTGACGCGGGTCCTTCAGACGCGAGCCCACAAGCGGGTCGCCCGGCCCGAGGACGTGGCGAGCGCAATCGTCTTTCTAGCCTCCGATCGCCTTGCCGGGCACATCACGGGGGAGGTCCTCACCGTGGCCGGGGGGATGGAGGGACGCCTCCTCCACCTTCCGGACGAGATCGACCCGCACCGTGCGTGACACGCTGTCCGAGAACAAGGAAGGCTCGATGGAGAAGATGATCGCCTACTGCGGCCTTGTGTGTACCGACTGCGAGGCGTACCTCGCCACCCAGCGCGGGGACACGGACGCTCTCGCCCGGCTTGCGGAGCGGGCACGAGAGGAGTTCGGGGTGGATCTCCCCCCGCACGCGCACATGTGCGACGGGTGCCTGGCCATCTCGGGTCGCCAGATTCCGTACTGCGGGACGTGCGCGATCCGCGCCTGCGGGGTAGTTCGGCAGGTCCCGAACTGCGGCCACTGTCCCGACTACCCGTGCGAGACGCTATTGTCCCACGCTAACGCTGACCAGAAGGCCACCCTCGACGCGATCCGGGAGGACCTCCCGCCGCGCTGACCGGCGATCAGCGATCCGTGGGCGGTGGCTCGACGACCGACCTCTGCCAGCCCTTGGAGAGGAGGAACCCGAGCGCCACCAGCCCGGCGAGCACGTTCGAGAGCGACATTCCCCACCACACCCCGTCCGCCCCGAACCCCAGGGTGAACCCAAACAGGTACGAGAGGGGAATGCGCAAGACCCACAGCCGGACGACTCCCAGGATCATCGTCGGCACGTTGTGGCCCGACCCGCGGTAGATAGAGAGAGCGGCGAAGAACGTTCCCAGAAACGGCATGCTCACCGCGAACGCCCCGATGAACGCCGCCCCAACCTCGATCACGTCCGCCCGGCCCGGGATGAACAAGGCCACCGCCGGGTAGCGGACGAACCACAGGAACAGGGCCTCCACGGAGAGGATGGCGATGAGGGCGCCAATCCCCTTTCGCACCAGCTCCCGAGCCCGCTCCATCGCCCCCGCCCCCAAAGCCTGGCCGACCATCGTCGTCAGCCCGGTTCCCAGCCCCTCGGTAACGATGAACAAGATCCCCAAGACGCGGTCGCCGATTCCGTACCCGGCGAGCGCCGCCTCGGCGTTCGGGAGCCTGCCAATCACCGCAGTCATGATCACGAACCCGAACGCCATGCTCGAGGATCCGATCGCTGCCGGGACGCCGATGCGGAGGCCCTTCGCCATCCATGTCCACTGCGGGATCATCTGCCGGGGGTCGAGGCGGAGGTGCCCGCTCCCCCGCCGCAGGAGAAGGAGGAACGCGACCGTCACCAGTCCCTGGGAGATGAGGGTGGCGTAGGCGGCGCCGAGGATCCCCATCTGGGGGAGCCCGGCCCAGCCCAAGACGAAGAACGGGTCGAGGGCCATGTTGACGAGCGTCCCGGCCCCGCTCACGAGCAGCGGGGTGATCGTGTCCCCGGTCGCGGCGAACGCGGCGAAGAACAGGCCGGGGATGACCATCGTCGGGAGCCCGATGAAGATGATCCGGATGTAGAGCGCGGCTGCGCTGGCCACCGCCCCCTCCCCGACGAGGAGATCGAGGAGAAAAGGCGAGGCGAAGTATCCTCCGACCCCGGCAAGAACCGCGGACCCAGCGGATAGAAGAAACAACTGGTTCAGGGCCGTGTTCGCCTCCCCCGGCCGCCCCGCTCCGACGTACTGGGCCACGAGCGCGCTCACCGCCGCCCCGCCGAACCCGGCGATGAACGAGATGAGGAACCACACGATCGGCCACGAGACCTGGATCCCGGCCACCGCCGCCGCCGAGGTCTCCGGGGGAAGCCGCCCGATCCAGAACGCGTCGGCGAGGTTATACAGGGTGAAGATGAGCGTGCCCACCACAGCCGGGCCGCCGATGCGCCCCATCGTCTTCAAGGCCGGACCGGTCAGGATCTCGTCGCGCGAGGGTGTTCGGAATCTCATGGCGAAGCCCGAAGTATACCCCGGAACAGCCCGCGTGAGGTTGACGTGATCCTGCGCACCGTGTATACCGTCCGCTCCGCCAGGTCTATGAACGATGCCGAGCTCTGTCCTTCCAGTGACCCGCACCCGCCCCTCAGCACGAGCCGTTGGCCGGCGGCCCTCCGTACGCAGAATGTTGCGGTGGGCCACGTCGGTCCTCAGACGGGGCCATCCCGTGCCACGGCCCAGAGGGAGCGTGTCGCGTCGCAGCTTGTCTGCAACGAACGCCAACGGTTCTGTAGCGTCGGGCCCTGTGTCCGATGCAGGACCGTCGGAAACGGAACGGGCGTCGGGCATGAAGCCCGACGCTACGGTCACCCGTCCGTAATCCTCGCGTACCTGCGATGGGCTTGGGATCAGCCGCGGCGATCCAATCCTCTTCGCGTGGCCGGAGGCTCCGCGGGCCACCTCTCGTCAGCCGTGACGCTGGCGCGCGCGCGTTCCGCGTAGAAGAGGCAACCCATGCTCGCGGTGGCGCTCATCTTCCTCGTGTCCTGTGGGGCGACGATCGCCCTCACCCTGCGCCGTCCGTACCTCTATCTGCGGGCCCGGCGGCGCGAGGTGCGCGTGGAGACCTACTTCCTCGGGGCCCTCCTCGGCCCGATCCTCATCCTTGCCGGCGGGCTCCTCACCGGCCAGCAGGTCCTCGACGGCCTCAACGGCGAGAGCGGCCTTCAGCCGCTGGGGATCCTCACCCTGTTCATCTCGATGGTGTTCATGAGCATCTTCCTCGACATCACCGGGTTCTTCGAGGCCTGCGCCCGGCTCGCCCTCCGCTACGCCAAGGCCGACGGGACCCGCCTCTTCTTCGCCCTGTACGCGGTGGTGTCCGTGCTCACCGTGTTCACCTCGAACGATATTGTCATCCTCACCCTGACCCCGTTCGTCTACTACTTCGCCCGCCACGCGGGTGTGAATCCGAAACCCTACCTCGTGGCCGAGTTCTTCGCCGCCAACACGTGGTCGATGGCCCTCTACATCGGGAACCCGACGAACATCCTCCTCGCCTCGAAGTTCGGGTTCACCTTCGTCGGCTATACGCGGTGGATGCTCCTCCCCACCCTCGCCGCTGGCGCGGTGAACGCCCTTCTCCTCTACCTCGTATTTCGGAAGGAGATCCGCCGCCCGATCCGCCCCGTGGACCTCAAGCCGTCCGAAGCGATCACCGACCGGGCCGGGGCGGCCCTCGGCCTTCTCGCCCTGGGCGGGTGCGTGGTGGCCCTGGCCATCGCTCCCTATCTCGGGTGGGAGATGTGGCGCGTGTCGCTCGCGTTCGCCGTGGCGCTTCTCGGGATCCTCGTCGTGCGGGAGTCGTACGCGCGGGCCCTGCGACGGAGGGCGAACAGCTCCACCGTGGTCGCGGCGATGCGGCGCGTGCCGTGGCCGATTGTCCCGTTCGTTCTCTCCCTGTTCGTGACCGTGTACGCGCTGCGCGTGTACGGGGTCACGGGGAAGCTCGGCGAGGTGCTCTTCGCTCTGAGCGGAGGATCGGCTCCCCTGCTCGGCATCCTCTACGGGGCAAGCTCCGCCCTCGCGGCGAACGTGTTGAACAACATCCCAATGACCCTCGCCTTCGCCTCCGCCACCGCAGGGCTGAGCGGGGCGCCGCTCCTCGCCGCCGCGCTGGGGACGGCGATCGGATCCAACCTCGGGGCCAACCTGACGCCGATCGGGGCCCTGGCGGGGATCATGTGGATGACGATCCTCGCGGGCAAAGAGGTGCGGATCACGTTCCCCGAGTTCGTGAAGTACGGCCTCCTCGTGACCCCAGCGAGCCTGCTCGCCTGCTTGGCCGTCCTCGCCCTCCAGCTCGCGGTGGGCAGCTAAGGAGAATTCCTCGCGGTTGAACGGAAGACACCCGACCCTGCACGCCAGAAGCATGTTCCCTCATAGCTCCTGTGCAGTAGAATCAGCTGGATTGTGGCATGCTCCTTAGTCGTGTACATAGATGAGTCCGGTGACCAGGGGTTCACATTCCGTACTCCCTCTCCCGCCGGTAGCTCGCACTGGTTCGTCCTCGGGGCGCTTGTGATCCGCGCAGAGAACGATTCTCGATGTGTTGAGACCATGCGTGACGTGAGGAAGGCGCTGGGGCGAGCGCCGCTGGCGCACATCCACTGGCGAACGTTGAAGCACCATGACAAGGTCTTCTATGCGCAGGTCCTGGCCAAGCTGCCGGCACGGCTGATTGCGGTGTGCGTGCATAAGCCATCGATCAGGGACCGCACCACCTTTCAGCAGAAGGATGTGCTCTACTTCTATGCCGTTCGGTATCTACTCGAGCGCGTGTCCTGGCTGGCAAGGGATGCTGCTGTTGCCGGCGAGGGGGATGGACGAGCCCGGCTAGTCTTCTCCGAGAGAACGCACATGTCGTACATCGATCTGTTCACCTACCTTGATCTCCTGAAGCGGCGACAGAAGGCCGGAGTGGATGTGAGGATAGCCTTCCCGGCCCTCTGCATTGAGAGGGATAAGATCAAGGTCATCCAGTCCTACAAGCAAGCTGGGCTGCAGCTCGTTGACGCGTGGGTCGGGGCTGTCTGGAATGGACTGGAGCAAGAAAGTACGGCAACCGGGAAGCTCGCTATGCCCGAGTTCTGTCACCGTTGCTCTATCGACATCGTAGAGCTGCGGAGTCATACGGCATCAAGATCATCCCCGACGAAGCTACTGCCTTCGTGGACCGGGAAGCTGAGGCTGGCAAGCTTGAGGCATGGTGGAGGAAAGACTGAGCACAGGCCCCGGGCCGTTGAGTTTGGCGATCACTCGCTGCCGCCGATCAAGACAGCCAACGGTTCACCCCGCGCATGCCTGTGCCCTACCATGCTACGCCTGAGGGATGCGGAAGTCAACTGGCAGGTCTTTGCGCCAGGAGACCGTTGCCAAAACGGGGATTGATAGAGAGGTGAACCTCGGGGCCAACCTAACCCCGATCGGGGCTCTGGCCGGGATCATGTGGATGACGATCCTCGCGGGCAAAGAGGTGCCGATCCCGTTCCCCGAGTTCGTGAAGTACGGTCTCCTCGTCACCCCGGCGAGCCTGCTCGCCTGCCGCGGCGTCCTCGCCCTCCAGCTCGATCTCGCCGCTTGACCTGAGAGGGGCAGAAGTGAGCACAACAAGACCTCGCCGCAGGATCTCGAAGAGCTGTTCCAGCAACCGGTCTCTTGGTCGGGTTCAAGGCACACGACATAACCTCCATGCGCCCTTCCGGAGGAATGGAGAAACCCAAGGCTCAAAGCGACGGTGGTATACATAGCGCTCGGCATTATGCGCAGTGCGCCGCCAGAACTCCTTGACAAGTTGAGCGGGGGCTCTCAGATAGGCGCGATCCTTCACGGGCCTCCAAGATCCCCACAAGGCAATGTGGGACGAGACCGGAAACGAGAGCTCCGACTCAAGTCTTCCGATGCCCAAGTGCTCGAAAATGAAGACGGGGTTATCGCACGAACTGAAGTGGAGTGTGTCATCTGCGACAAGAAACACCCACGTCATGGCAGCTGTTGCTGCCACCAGCCGTGGTGTGGCCTCTGACAGGATAGTCCGGTAGAAGACTTCATCAGGCGGATCTGAAGCTAGTCTGTCGAGGATCTCATCTGCTTGTCTGAGCCTTTCCTCTCTGATCTGTCTTTTGGATGGGTCACGTGTCTGGATAGCGGAGAACTTAGCTCGGATTTCCGTTCTTAGCTCTTCGGACACCTTCGGCGCCCTTTCACGGAGTCTACGCCGGGCCCGTGGTACGCGCTTCCACATTGTCACAATGTACTTGGCGAGGGTAACCTTGTCATCAGCACTCAAGGTGTCTTCGGATCTTATCTTCGCCAACACATTGTTCGCAGGCCCCTCGATCTTCTCGGAGAGATAGCGCTCCAGATCGGGTGAGTAGAAACCCTTGACCCGAGCAACCTTGGAGGGTGGGGCCTCGAAGTGGGCTCCGGTGGATTTCTCGTACACGGTGAGGATATCATCCGCGTTACAGAAGCCTTTCAGGTAGAACTCGGGCACGAAGTGATTGCGCTCAGGCATTGCGGCGGTGTCTCTTGTTCACCTCCAGTTAGTTCACTGATTTGTCCCCGTAGGCAATACAGACGCACGGCAAAGTCTAGTATCTTGGCATTCGCAGTTCCAGCATTCGAACGGCACGTGCGACGACTCGACCGGAAGGTGGCTGGGAAAGCAGCGCCCGAAACTTGGAAGGATCGGGCGCGCCTCGCGCAGCGCATCCAAAGCCTCGGCGCCATGCCACAGCCTATGGGATACGAGAAGCTGTCGGGTGGAGCCCGGTACCGGGTTCGGCAGGGCGACCACCGGATCGTCCACAACGTGGACGTGCCCAGCGGATCGTTCGGGTTGTGAAGATCGGCCACCGCAGCGAGGTGTACCGGTGAGAGGCGTGCGATCCACGCCTCGCGCATTGGGTTGCACCCCCTTCTTCTCAGTCTGAGCTATCATGATCCTTGAGGTGGCTACCTTGCGGATCGTAGGAATGAAGGAACTGAGGGATCACGCGACCAAGCTCCTCCGGGGTGGAGACCCGGTGCTCGTCATGTGCCGCGACAAGGTCGCGGGCGTGTTCCTCCCCCTGGACGGAGACGATCTTGCGCCGGATCTACGCCGCGAGGTCCAGCTCGGACTCGCGGCCAAGATTCGGGAGAGCCTGACGGGCAAGGGTGTCTCAGAACAGGACGTCCTCGATGACTTGGAAGCTTCCCGCAAGGCTCGTCGTCGACGCTAACGTCATCCTCTCCACAACTGTTGGAGGAAGGGAAGCCGACATCATGAAGATCCAGCATCTATGAACACCCGAGAGCTTTCGATCGCTGACTACGACAACCTGATCCGCCTGTGGCAGGAGGCAGGCCTGCCGTGTCGACCGCACGGCCGAGACAGCCGGGAGGCGATCGCCCGCCAGATGGAGAGAGGCACTTCCCTGTCCCTCGGGGCGGAAGAGGACGGGAAGCTCGTTGCCGCGGTTCTGGGAACGCACGATGGCCGCAAGGGGTGGATCAACCGGCTCGCCGTCCATCCCGCCCACCGCCGACGGGGGATCGGGCGGGCGCTCGTCTGCGCGGTGGAAGCCCGCCTGCACGGGATGGGGATCGAGATCATCGGATGCCTCATTGAGGACTGGAACGAGGACTCGATGGCGTTCTTCGCCCGCCTGGGGTACGTCGCGCACACGGACATCGTCTACTACTCGAAGCGCCGCTCCCCGGAAACGTAGGAGCTGCGTACGATCTTCATGAGTCGAGCATGACGCGACTGCCCGCGGGGCCTTCGGCCACGCAGAGAGGACCGGTTCCCCGCGGCTCGTACCGTGGTCCGTTCTCCGTGGACCGAACGAGCCCGTACAGGCAGCGGATCACGGCTAACCGATCACGAATCTGTGTGCCGCAGGCCCGCGTGCCCGAGGTCCGTGGACGGTCAGGCTGGGTAGCCGGTGAAGAGGAAGTCCTCTCCCACGCGCTCAACCGCGAGGTCGCGGATCCGAATCGCCTGAGCTGGGTCGTCCACGCCCTCTCCGCCCACAGAGGGCACGGCCTCCCGCCCGCCGAGGATCAGCGGGGCATAGAAGAACGCGACCTTGTGGACCCGTCTCGCAGAGAGGAACGACGCCGCCACCTCCGACCCTCCCTCAACGAGTACGGAGTCCGTCTCCTCCCCCAGCCGGCACAAGAGCTCGCCCAGGTCCACATGGTCTCCCTCCCCCGCGAGCCGCCACACCTCGGCCCCCTTCTCCCGAAGCTCAACCTCGACCTCCGTCGGCATCCGGTTGGTGGTGACGATGACGGTCCTCGCGTCTGGGGAGAGGACGTTCGCTCCCAGAGGTGTACGCCCCCCAGCGTCCAGCACCACCCGCAGGGGCTGGGGGCCCTCTGCGTCGCGGACGGTGAGCGAGGGATTGTCGGCGAGCACGGTCCCCACCCCGACGAGGATCGCCCCGTACCGGGCGCGCAGGGTGTGCACCAGCCGCCGCGAGTCGGGCCCAGTGATCCAGCGCGACTTCCCGCTGCGGGTGGCGATCTTCCCGTCGAGGCTCAGCGCGAGCTTAAGGACGACGAACGGGGTGTGGTGGACGATCCAGTGGAAGAAGACCTCGTTCAGGCGACGGGCTTCGTCGGCCAGCACTCCCTCCACCACCTCGACCCCTGCTTCCCGCAGCCGGGCGAGACCGCGTCCGCTGACGCACGGGTGGGGATCGGCGGTGGCCACGATCACCCGCCGGATCCCGGCGGCGAGGATCGCATCCGCGCACGGGGGGGTGCGCTTCTCAGGGAACGCGACGCACGGCTCGAGGGTGAGGTATAGGTCTGCCCCTCGCGCCTTCTCCCCGGCCTCGAGAAGGGCTACTGCCTCGGCGTGGGGGCCGCCGCACACGGCGTGGTGGCCTTCGCCGACCACCGCGCCGTCCCGGACCACCACCGCGCCGACGAGGGGGTTGGGGCGGGCCCACCCCGCCCCGCGGCGGGCGAGGTCGAGGGCCCGCCTCATGAACGCTTCGTGTGTTCCGCTTTCGTCCATAGTTCGACCGCCGCCGCGTGGGGATCGGGCTTCCCGAAGATCGCCGATCCGGCGACGATGACGTCCGCCCCGGCCTCGACCACGCTCTGCACGTTTCCCGGGCCGATCCCCCCGTCCACGGCGATCTCCACGGGCCGGCTCCCGATCTCCCGGCGCAGCGCCCGGATCCGATCCAGGGCCTGGGGGAGGAACGCCTGGCCCCCGAACCCCGGCTCCACGCTCATCACGAGGACGAGGTCCACCCGGTTCAGGTAACGGAACACGTCTTCGATGGGCGTCCCCGGCCGAAACGAGATCCCGGCCTTGCACCCGAGATCGCGGATCACGCGCAGCGATTGTTCCGGCGGATCCGCGGCCTCGACGTGGACCGTGATCGAGTCCTCGGGGCCGACCCGGAACTCCCGGGCGTACCGGGCCGGCCGCTCGATCATGAGGTGGATCGCGAACGGAAGGCGCGTGTGGGGGCGGAGCGCGTTCGCCACCGGGGGGCCGAACGTGAGGTTGGGGACGAAGTGCCCGTCCATCACGTCGAGGTGGAGCAGGTCCACGGCCGACTCGACCCGCGCCACGTCCCGGGCGAGGTGGGCGAAGTCCGCGGCGAGGATCGACGCGGCGAGCTTCACGATCTACCCGAAACCCCTGCGCCACTAAGGGTACAAAGCACACGAAGGGATCTAGGGGTTCTACCCCAACCTCCCGTGCCTGTCGCGCTTCGTGTCCTTGGTGTCTTGTGTGGTCGGACCTTGGGTCGGCAGAGTCTGCTCGGCACTTTCGCCCCCCTCACCCCAACCCTCTCCCACGAGGGGGAGAGGGAGCAGAGGCAGAGCATCTCCCACGTCGGGGAGAGGGGGAACACGGGGACCGTCTCCCACAATGGAGATACGGAGCGAGGCTCTCGCGCGCTCGGCGGATCCAGCAAGTCCCCTTGTATGTTAGGGGTGGCGAT
>DLNB01000002.1:408-12135 GCA_002479455.1 Acetothermia bacterium UBA7521 | reverse complement strand
GTGCTCATGTACATCTGGGGGTACGACCCGTGGCGGGCGTACTGGGCCCTCTTGCGGGGGGCGTTCGGCGGGGACTACGAGATCGCCAGTTCCATTGCCCGAGGCGTTCCCCTGATCCTCACCGCGCTCACGTTCTCGATCTGCCTGCGGGCGGGGATGTTCAACATCGGCGCCGAGGGGCAGATGTACATCGGGGCGGCAGCCGCGGTGTGCGTAGCCTACTTCCAGCTCCCGGCCGGGCTTCACCTCCTCGTGGGGATCCTGTTCGCCGCCGTGGCGGGGGCGGTGTGGAGCCTGGGGCCGGCGCTGCTCAAGCTCACCCGGGGGGTGAGCGAGGTCATCTCCACGATCATGTTCAACTGGATCAGCCGGTTCCTCGTGTTCTACCTCGTGGCGTTCGTCCTCGTCGACCCCCGGCAGGCACAGCGTACAGTACGGATCCCCGTGTCAGCGAGGTTCCCGATTCTCGTTCAAGGGACCGACCTCTCGTACGCGGTGTTCATGGCGGTGGCGTTCGCCCTGCTGGTGTACGTGGTCCTGTGGCACACGGCGGTCGGGTACGAGGTGCGGGCAGCCGGTCTTACCCCCACGGCGGCCCGCTACGGCGGGATCTCGATCAAGCGCACGATCCTCCTCAGCTTCGCCTTGGGCGGCGTGGCGGCGGGGCTGGCCGGTGCGGCAACGACGATGGGCCTTCCGCCGACGTTTGCCATCATCAGCGGTCTCCCCGAACTCATGAACCTCGGGTTCGACGGGATGGCGGTGGCGATGGTGGGCCGCAACCACCCCATCGGGATCCTGTTCGCTGCTCTGTTCTTCGGCGGCCTCAACGCCGGAGGGCGGGTGATGCAGTTCTACGGTTCCAACCCTGTTCCCCTGGAGATGGTGCGGGTGGTGATGGGGGCGATCGTGCTGGCGATGGCGATCCCCGAGCTGATTCGGCTGTTCCCCGCGCTGGCCGAAGCGGGACGCGGACTGGCGCGAACCATCGCCCGGCGGAAGCCGGCGACAGAGGAGGGAGCATGAACTGGAGCTACGTCCTTGACCTTCTGCGGATCTCCCTCCACGCGATGGTGCCCATCACCCTCACCGCGGTGGGGGAGATCATTGGAGAGACCGCGGGCCTGTTCAACATCGGGCTCGAGGGGATCCTCCTCATCGGCGCGTTCGTGGGGGCGCTCGGGGCGAAGGCCGGTGGCCCGGTCGTCGGTTTGCTGACAGGGATGGGTGTGGGGATGGCGATCGGGCTGGTGTTCTCGATCATCTCCGCCTACTGGAAGGGAACCCAGATGATCGCCGGAATCGGGATCAACCTGTTCGCGCTGGGGTTCGTGGCGTTCGGGCTGATCAAGCTCGGCGCGCCGGGGTTCCACGCCGTCCCCGCCGAGGCCCAGCTCCTCAAGCTGCGCACGCCGATGGGTGCGCTCTCGCCCCTGATCCTCGTTGCCCTCGTCGTGCCGTTCCTGGCGTACTGGTTCCTGAAACGGACCCGCGCCGGGCTCATCCTGAAGGCCGTCGGGGAGAACCCCGAGGCGGCGGACGTGGCGGGGATCAACGTCAACCTGACCCGGCTCCTGGCCACCACGTTCGGGGGCGCGCTGGCGGGCCTGGCCGGGGCGTACATGTCGGTGGCCTGGTTCGGATCGGTGACCAAGGAGCTGTCCGCGGGTCGCGGGTTCATCGCGTTGGCCACGGTGGTGTTCTCCGGGCTCAACCCGCTCCTGGCCCTTGTGGGAGGGTTCATCTTCGGGTTCTTCCAGAGCCTTGCCACGTGGATCAAGACCCTGCCCACCAAGACGATCCCCTGGCAGTTCGTGGACATGCTCCCCTACATCGTGACCCTGCTCGTGGTGTCGGGGGTCGTGGGGCGGGTGAGGTTCCCGAAAGCGCTTGGGGTACCGTACAAACGGGAGTGAGGGCGTATCCGGTCGTCGCCCTGCTGGGCGACCTGAACGCAGACGTGACGATCCAGGCGGGGGCGGTGCCTCCGCCAGGTGGCGAGGCGCACGCCGAGACCGCTCTGTCGTTAGGAGGATCGGCGGCCCTCACCGCACGCTGGCTCCTGGCGCTCGGGTGCGAGGTGCGGCTGGCAGCAGCGATCGGTGAAGATCCGTTCGGAGATTGGGTCCGCAGCGCGTTGTCCCAGGAGGGCGTCCTGACCTCGTGGCTCCAGCGCGTTCAGGATGAGCCGACCGGGCTCTGTTTCGCCCTTGTTCACCCGGGCGGGGAGCGGACGCTGCTCGTCTCGCCCGGCGCCGCGCGGGACCTGTCGTGGGGTGCGATCCCCACGTCCTGGCTGGACGGAGCCGACTGGCTGCACCTCTCCGGGTACGCCTGGGCCGGGGAGAAGGAGCGAGAGTGCGCGGAGCGAGCGCTCCGTCTCGCTCGAGAGCGTGGGGTTCCGGTGAGCCTCGATCCAGGAGCCGTAGCCGGAACCCTCTGTACCGCCCTCGATCCGCTGCCGGCGTTCGAGCTCGTGCTTCCCAATCGCCGGGAGATCCGGGATCTGACCGGAGAGGGCGATCCGCAACGTGGGGCGGCGCAACTCCGTAGGCGCGGCGTGGGGTCGGTGGCGGTGAAGCTCGACCGGGAGGGGTGCCTCATCTCCGTCCGGGTGGGCGAGGCCCGCGTTCCTGCCTTCGCGGTGGACGCGGGGAACACGACCGGCGCGGGAGACGCGTTCAACGCGGGAGCCATCGTAGGGATCCTCTCGGGCTGGGACCCTGCGGCGATTGGCGCCTTGGCGAACCTCCTCGGCGGGGCGGCGGCGCGCGTTGGCGGGGGAGGCGCCCTGCCCTCGCTTCCCGATCTCCTCTCTCTTCTCGAACAGGCGCCGGGGGGGAGTATCCTGAGGACGTGGCTTCAGGAACGATGGCGGAAGGGGGACACATGGCGGTAGAGTGGAAGAGACGGTGGGATGAGCTGCGGATCGCGTCGCTGCGCGATTTGTTCGGGGTCGAGGCGCCGGTGCTGGGGATGGTCCACCTGTGGCCCCTTCCCGGCGCGCCGGGGTACACCGGGTACGGGATGGACGCGATCCTCGACGCTGCCCTCGCCGACGCGCGGGCCCTTGTTCGGGGAGGGGTGGATGGGCTGATCGTGGAGAACATGTGGGATCTCCCGTTCCACGTGGGGGTGGCCGTGCCTCCCGAGGAGAGCGCGTGTCAGGCTGTGGCCGCCCGGGCGGTGGTCGAGGAGGTCTCGGTCCCGGTGGGGATCAACGTCGTCCACAACGGAGGCGCGGTCGCCCTGGCGATCGCCGTTGCCAGCGGCGCAGCATTCATGCGCGTGTGCCTCCTCACTGGGGCCCAGGTGTGGGACACGGGCGAGTTCGACCACGGCTGCGCCGCGGAGCTCCTGCGCAAGCGGAAGGAGCTCCACGCCGAGCACATCAAGCTGTTCGCCGATGTCGACAAGAAGCACGCCGTCCGTTTCCCGGGGATCGACCTCGCCACCCACATCGAGTGGACCGAGTTCTACGGCGCGGACGCCCTCATCGTCTCCGGCCGGATGACCGGGAACGCCCCCGACGTGGAGAAGGTCCGCGCGGCGAAGGAGCTTGCCCACCGCCCTGTTCTCGTCGGGTCGGGAGCGGACGAGCGGAACATCGCGGCGTTCCTGCGCTGGGCGGACGGGGTCATCGTTGGGTCGAGCCTGAAGGCCGATGGAGAACCCACGAACCCGGTGGACGAGGAGCGGGTGGTGCGGTTCGTGGCCGCCGCCCGTGCGGGGGGGCGTTGACCGTGCCGCTTCCGTGCCCCCCGAGTTCCCGTCCGTTGATCGGGGTGATCCACCTGCCTCCCCTTCCCGGGACGCCGCGGTACCCGGGGGGCGGTCTCGGTCCGATCATCGAGCGCGCCCGTGCCGACCTCGCCGCGCTCCAGGCGGGCGGGGCGGACGGGGCGATCGTGGAGAACTTCGGCGACACCCCGTTCCGCAAGCGGGCGGACTTGGTCACGGCGGTTGCGATGGCGATCGTCGTCCGCGAGCTCGCCCAGGCGGCGCGGATCCCGTTGGGGGTGAACGTTCTTCGCTCCGACGGCCCGGCGGCGATGGCGATCGCTTCCCTGGCCCGGGCGGCGTTCATCCGCGTGAACGTGTTCGCCGGGGTCGCGCTCACCGATCAGGGCCTGATCGAAGGTCAGGCACGGGAAATCCTCGACCTCCGCCGTGCCGTGGGCGCCGACGTGGCCGTGCTCGCCGACGTCCACGTGAAGCACGCCGTGCACCTCGACACCCTGGAGACCGCGGCGCGGGACGTCGCCCGCAATGGGCCCGACGCCCTGATCGTCACCGGCGGTGCGACCGGAGATCCCGCGCTTCCCGGGGACGTGCAGACGGCGAAGGCCGCCTCCGGGCTCCCCGTGTTCGTGGGGAGCGGCATTAGCCCGGACAACATGAGGCTCTACGCGCACGCCGACGGGTTCATCGCGGGGACCGCCCTCAAGGTGGACGGGAAGACGGCGAACGCGGTGGACGAGGGACGGGTGCGGGCGCTCGTCCAGGCGCGGGACCGCCTCGTCCAAGCGGAGGCGTAGGTCTGCCGAGGGTATAATGCGTCACACCTAGGAGGTGGTGCTGTGAAGCGGATTCTGCTGGCAGCGTTGGTAATGTTGGTGGCGCTCGGGGCGACGGGCCTCGCCCAGGCGCTCGGCACGCGGGACAACCCGATCATCTGGGTGTTCCCCCCGTCCACACGCGCTGAAGTGATCGAGACGACGGCGAAACAGATCGCCGAAGCGATCGGGAAGGCAACTGGGCTGTACATCATCCCGAGGGTGATGCCGGACTACGCGGCCCTGATCGAGGCGTTCAAGGCCGCGGAGGGGAACGTGATGGGCACCCCGACCACGGACCAGTACGCGCGGATCTCTGTGGAGACGAACTTCGGGGCCCACGCCCGCCTGGCGGCGGTGCGCCGCGGGTACTCGTTCTACTTCTCCAGCATCTACGTCCCCCGCGCCGCGGGCTACACCTCGATCCAGGACCTCGCCGGGAAGATCTGGATCTACAACGACGAGGGTTCCACCTCGGGCTACGTGTTCCCGAAGGGCGTGTTCGATGACGAGGGGATCGTGGTTGGCGGCGTCGTGAAGTCGGGTGGCCACACGAACTCGATGATCGCGCTCCTCAAGGGACAGGGCGACTTCTGCACGAGCTACGGCTCGCCGCCGGAGCCCTACGCGGGCTACGAGGGCCCGAAGTGGGACTACGGGATGGACCCCGAGATGTGGATCTGGGACAAGGAGAACAACGCCCTCTACCCGCCCGAGCTGCGCGGCGCGTGCGTCGACCTGCGCCTAGCAGCATCGCGGGTCGAGGGGATGGGCACCCTTGCCGAGATCATCGAGAAGATCACGGTTCTTGACACCATCGGCCCCCTGCCGAACGACTGCATCGCGTTCAGCGCCGGGTTCCCGATCCGCGTCGAGAACGCGATCGTGGCTGCGATCATCGCCCACATCCGCTCTCCCGAGGGCTACGCCCTGTGGAGCAACCCCAACTTCTACGAGTGGACCGACGTCGAGCTCATCGATGACTCGTACTACGCCACCTACCGGACGATCATCGGGTTGCCGAACCCCGAGCGGTAGGGCCCAGGGTGTGAGAACGGTGGATAGCCGTGGGGGAGGCGTACCCTCCCCCACGGTTTGACTCCCATGCCGACCCCCTACCTGGTCATCGACGGGCTGACGAAGGTCTACGAACGCGGTCAGGTTCACGCCCTGCGCGGTCTAAGCTTCAGCATCGAGAAGGGCGAGTTTCTGGTGGTCATCGGGCTTTCCGGTTCGGGGAAGTCCACCCTGCTGCGGTGCATCAACCGCCTCATCGAGCCGACCGAAGGGAAGATCTGGCTGGACGGCACAGACGTGGCGCGCCTGTCTGCCAAGCGGATGCGGCGCGTGCGGCGTCGAATCGGGATGATCTTCCAGCAGTTCAACCTCGTCGATCGGGCCACGACCGTGCGCAACGTGCTCACTGGGCGGCTGGGGTACATGCCGGGCTGGAGGTCGCTCCTCGGCCTGTTCTCGTCCCAGGATAAGCGGACGGCGCTGGCCAACCTGGAGCGGGTCGGGTTGCGCGACAAGGCGTACGCCCGCGTGGACGAGCTGTCCGGCGGGCAGCGGCAGCGGGTGGGAATCGCCCGGGCCCTGATGCAGAAGCCGGAGATCCTCCTCGCCGACGAGCCCGTGAGCGCCCTCGACCCAGCGACCTCGCACTCCATCATGCAGTACCTGGAGCAGATGAACCGCCAAGACGGGGTGACCGTGATCGCCAGCCTCCACTTCCTGTCGCTGGCCCGGCGCTACGGGACGCGGATCATCGCCCTCAAGGACGGCCAGCTCGTGTTCGACGGCCCGCCGAAGACGATCGACAACGCCAAGTTCAAAGAGATCTACGGCGAGGACGCCGAAGAAGTCGAGGTCAGGTGAGTCCAACGCCGGGAGGGGCGGGCGCTCCGCGGGATCGCCTGAAGGTCCTCTGCCGCCGCGCGTTTTCGTTCCTTCTTGACTGGATGGCATGGGGGTACGTCGCGTACTGCGCGATGTACCTCCTCAACTACTACTGGTACACCGTCCACGTGGACTGGTGGGGGACGCTCACCCTTCCGTCCTGGGGCTGGCCGGTGGTGATCCTCGTCACGCTTGAGCTCGCGGTGTGGTGTCGCTCGCTCGGGCGCAGCCTCGGCCAGCGAGCGATCGGCGTGGCCCTCCGGCCCGTGGCGGGGGAGCGCATCCGCCTCGGCCAGAGGGTGCTCCGCGGGTTCCTCTGGCACCTGTCCGTGCTCCTTGCCCCGGTGTGGATCGCGCGGGGGGAGGAACCTCTCCACGACCGGCTGGCGCGGGTGGGTCTGCGAACGGAGACCCCCGATCCCGAGCGGCCGGGCCGCCGGGCGATTCTCACCCAGTGGGGTTTTTTCGCCCTGTTCCTCGGCGCCCTCACGATGTGCGTGGGGTGGCTCATCATCGGGATCAACCTCCAGGTGTTGATCCGGCGGGCGCCTCAGGCGGGCCGGATCTGGGGCGAGATGCTCCGCCCCGACTTCCGCTACTTCACCGCTCCGGATCCCGTGTTCCATCTGCGCGCGCTCAGCTACTCGATCCTCGACCTCACCGTCGTCACCGTGTTCATGGCTCTCGTGGCGACGGTGCTCGGCGGAGTGATGGCGTTTCCGCTGTCGTTCCTCGGGGCGCGGAACGTGATGGGATTCAGCCCGGCGGGCTGGGCGACGTACGGCGTGATCCGCGGGTTCTTCAACGTGTTTCGCTCGATCGAGACGATCATCTGGGCGTCGATCTTCGCGATCTGGGTCGGCTATGGAACCGTCCTCGCCGGGATCCTCGCCCTCACCATCCACACGATCGCCGCCCTGGGGAAGCTCTACTCCGAGCAGGTGGAGGGTGTGTCCCCCGGTCCGCTGGAGGCGGTGTGGGCTGCCGGTGGGAGCCGGATTCAGGTGGTACGCCACGCCGTGATCCCCCAAGTCCTTCCGAGCTTCTGGGCGTTCACCCTCTACCGGTGGGACATCAACGTGCGCATGGCCACCGTGATCGCCCTCGTGGGCGGGGGCGGAATCGGGGACATGTTGTTCTACTACAAGAACCAGGGTGACTGGTCGAAGGTGGGAGCGGTGGTGATGGTGATCGTCGCCGTGGTGTGGGCGATGGACTACATCTCCGGTCGCCTTCGGGAGCGGATCGCATGACCGGCTACCCCGAGGGCTACACCTCCCCGCGGCCGGAGTGGACGACCGGACGGGGCCTGTACAACGCCCTTGCCCGCCGAGCCGACGTCGCGGCCAAGTACTTCGCCGTGTTCCTCCTGGACGCAGGCGGGCTCGCCGCCCTGTGGCTCCTCGTCACCTACGCCTACGCCTGGTACGTGCTCGGCATCACGGCCTACATCCTCGTTCCATGGTGGGTGTTCGCCTTGGGCGTGGTGGAGGGGGCGATCCTCTGGGAGAGCCTGGGCAGATCGTGGGGCCAGAAGGCGCTCGGCCGCGAGCTCACCCCTGTCTCAGGCGAGGCGACGCCCATTCGGAGGCTCCTCTACTTCGTCCTCTGGCACCTGTTCGGCCTCACCGGGATTGGGTTCGTCTTCGTTCCGCCGCTGCACGAGCGGTGGTCCGGGCTGGGGCTGCGGCGCGAGCGGCCGTCCGCTCAGGCCCCGGTCCCGTGGTACCGAACGTCGGCGGGTCTGTTCGTCGCCGTGCTTCTGGTCGTCACCATGGTCTCCGCACTGGGAGTCACGCTGACGTGGGAATCGCTGCGGCGCCTGTTCACCCAGGCCGGACAGACTGCCGAGTTCTGGCGGGCCCTCGTCCGGCCCGATACGACGATCCTCCTCGACGCGATGCGGGACATGATCGTCACCGTGTTCATGGCCGTGTTGGCCACGTTGTTCGCGGTCGCGGTATCGGTCCCCTTGTCGTTCCTCGCCGCACGGAACCTCATGCGCGGCCCGATCGGGCGGCCCATCTACACACTCATCCGCGGGGCGATGAGCATCGCCCGGTCCATCGAGCCGATCGTGTGGGCGATCATCTTCCTCGTCTGGGTGACCGCGTTGCGATCCCCGTTCGCGGGGATCCTCGCCCTGTGGGTGCACTCCATCGCCGACCTCGTGAAACTCTACGCCGAGCGGCTCGAGGCGATCGACCAGGGGCCGATCGAGGCGATCACCGCCACCGGCGCCGGGCGCCTGTCCGTCCTGCGCTACGCGATCGTTCCCCAGATCGTGAACCCGTACATCTCGTTCACTCTGTACCGGTGGGACATCAACATCCGCATGGCGACCGTGGTCGGCCTCGTGGGCGGCGGCGGGATCGGGCAGCGGCTCATCAACTACATCTGGGGCGTGCAATACCGCCAGGCGGGGACCGTGATGATCCTCATCGTGATCCTCGTGTGGGCAATCGACTACCTGTCCGCCCGGCTGCGGGCCAAGCTCGCGTAAGGACAGTCGCAGGTCCCAAGTCGAGAACGCCACACCTGTAAAGCACGTTGCAGACGTGAGTACAGCGTTATACATTCGTGTGTTATACAGTTCTGTATAATGGCTCCATGGACAACCCCTTCCGCTACAGCGGGGTGGTGACCGGCGACCTGTTCGTGGGTCGCGAGGACGAGATCGCCGCGCTCCACCGCGCGTTCCGCGCCGGCGAGCACGTGTTCCTCTACTCCCCGCGGCGCTACGGCAAGACCTCGCTCCTCCACGAGGCGTTCCGGCGTCTCCCTCCGGGGGAACCGTGGGTGTACGCCGACCTCTCCCGCGCCCTGTCCCTTCAGAGCTTCGTGGAGCTCTTCATCTCTGCGGTTCTCCACGGGACAGAGTCGTCCGCGGACCGGGTCCGGCGGTGGGCGCGCGAGTTTCTGTCGCGCCTCCAGCCCCGGCTCGTCCTCGACACGTCGGGACGCGCGCAGGTCGAGCTTGGCTATGGCCCGCGTCTGGCCGAGCCGGCCACCCTGGCCGAAGCCCTCGATCTCCCCCAGCGGGTGGCCGAGGACCTCGGCGTGCGGCTGGCGGTGGCGCTCGACGAGTTCCCGACGGTGAGCGAGCTGGGAGGGAACGGGCTGGTGCGGGCGATGCGCGCCGCGTTCCAGATGCACCGCCAGGTGAGCTACGTGTTCGCGGGGAGCCAGACCGCGATGATGGAGCAGCTTTTCGCCGCGGAGCGGTCCCCGTTCTTCCGTATGGGACGTCCGTTGCGGCTCGAGAAGATCCCCCGGGACGCGTTCGTCCCGTTCCTCATCGATGGATTCCGAGCGGGGGCGATGGACCTCTCCTTCGACCTTGCCGCCGAGCTGTGTCGGCGCGTGGACGACCACCCGTACTTCGTCCAGACCCTCGCCCACGAGCTGTGGGCCCGGAGCCGGGGCCGCAGCATCCCCATCGCGCAGCAAGACCTGACGGAGGCCCTTGCCGCTGTTGTCGGGTGGCACGACGCCTACTACCGCCGCCTGTGGGAGCGGCTGACCCTCTACCAGCGGCGGTGTCTCCTCGCGCTGGTCGAACTCGGCGCGGGCGCGTCCCTGTTCGCCGCGGACACGGTGGCGCGGTTCGAGCTGAAGAGCGCATCGCACGTCCAGCGGTCCCTGGAGGCCCTGCAGCGCGAGGGCCTGGCAGAGCGCCGGAACGGAGAGTACGGCCTGGCCGATCCGCTGTTCCCCCCCTGGGCGCGGGCCGCAGGGCTGGTGTCGGGCCGCGCGGAGCGGGGGTAAGATCCGATGGCGATGCGGGCCGTAGATCTGATCGAGGTGAAGCGCGATGGGGGCGAGCTCGCCCCGAGCGAGATCGGCTGGCTGGTTGCCGAGTACGTGGCGGAACGCGTGCCCGACTACCAGATGTCCGCGTTCCTGATGGCCGTCTACTTCCGGGGGATGAGCGAGGCGGAGACCGTTGCCCTCACCCAGGCGATGGCCGACAGCGGCGAACGGATCGACCTCTCCGCGGTTCCGGGGATCAAGGTGGACAAGCACTCCACCGGCGGCGTGGGGGACACGGTGACCCTCGTCCTCGTCCCCCTCATGGCTGCCGCGGGGCTCGTCGTGGCCAAGCTCTCCGGCCGGTCGCTGGGGCACACCGGGGGGACGATCGACAAGCTGGAGGCGATCCCCGGCCTGCGCACCGAACTCACGCTCGACGAGATCCGGCGCCAGGCGGAACGGATCGGGGCCGTGGTCGCCGACCACACCGCCGACGTCGTCCCCGCCGACCGGCTGCTCTACGAGCTGCGCGACGTGACGGCGACCGTGCCATCGCTCCCCCTCATCGCCGGGTCCGTCCTCTCCAAGAAGCTCGCCGGGGGGGCCGACGCGATCGTGCTCGACGTGAAGTGCGGCGACGGGGCGTTCATGCGCGAGGAGAAGCAGGCCCGACAGCTCGCCGAAACCCTCGTTCGGGTGGGGAATAAGCTCGGCAAGAAGTTCTCCGCTCTCATCACCGCGATGGACGAGCCGTTGGGGACGATGGCCGGGAACGCGCTCGAGGTGAAACAGGCGATCGACGTCCTGCACGGGGAGGGCCCGGCCGACCTCGCCGAGGTCACCCTTGCGTTGGGGGCCGAGCTCCTCGTACTGGCCGGCGAAGCACCTTCATCCGATGCCGCCCGGGCGCGGTTGCAGGACCTGATCACATCGGGCAAGGCGTGGGGCGTGTTCCGCGACCTCGTGTCCGCCCAAGGGGGCGACGTGCGGGCGATCGAGGAGCCCGATCGGCTTCCCACGGCGAAGCAGGTGATCGACGTTCCCGCTCCCGCGTCGGGCTACGTGGAGCGGCTGCGCGCCCACCCGATCGGCGTGGCGTGCGGGCTGCTCGGCGCCGGCCGCGAGGTCAAGGGCCAGGCGGTGGACCCCGGGGCCGGGGTCGAGCTCTTGGCCAAGGTCGGGGCTGAGGCGGCAAAGGGGCAGCCGCTGGCCCGGCTGCACGTGGGCCGCGCCGAACGTGCCGACGAGGCGGCCAAGCTCGTCGCAGACGCGTACACCATCAGCCGCACGAGGCCGCGGCGCAGACCGCTCATCCTCAGCCACGTTCGGTAGAACCGTGGTCCGTGCAGCGGGCTGAACACCCTTACCGCCGAGCGCGCCGAGGAACCACGGAACCCCTCTCACCACCAGGTACACTAAGGACACGACGAACACCACGGATCCTAGTTGCTCTCTGCTTCGTGCCCTTAGTGCCCGTTGTGGTAGATCCCCTCGCCCTTCTCAGCGTCCTCCGCGTACT
>DLNB01000002.1:0-189 GCA_002479455.1 Acetothermia bacterium UBA7521 | reverse complement strand
CCCTGTGTGCGACGGCAGCGGGCCGAACACCCTTACCGCCGAGGGCGCCGAGGGACCACGGAACCCCTCTCACCACCAGGTACACTAAGGACACGACGAACACCACAGATCAGACTTGCTCCCTGCTTCGTGCCCTTAGTGCCCGTTGTGGCAGATCCCCTCGCCCTTCTCGGCGTCCTCCGCGTACTC
>DLNB01000013.1 GCA_002479455.1 Acetothermia bacterium UBA7521 | reverse complement strand
TCGCCACCCCTAACATACAAGGCACTTCGTGGCCGGCGTGGGGATGGTGGGAGACCACATCGTCCTCGCCGATCCCTCGTGGGGGCAGAGCACCATCCCGTTCTCGACCCTCGTGGACGAGCGGAGCTACAGCGAGGTCGTGTTGGTCCCGATTCCCCCACCGGAGCTGTTCCCCCGAGTCCAGGAGCGGCAACGGGAAGCGCTTCGCCGCGCGGAGGAACGGCTCGCGGCTCTGGCTCGGCTCCGGGAGAGGTTGCCGTGAGAGCGTGGCCCTCCCCCTGTCCCCTCCCAGCCGCGGGAGGGGGGAAGGGGAAAGGCTAAGAGGCTCTCACCGCCGAGCGCGCCGAGATCGCAGAGAGACCCCGAACTACACCACCAAGGGCACGTAGGATGGCAAGACAGGATTGGGTGGGCCTGGCCCCAGAGCTCATGCTTGTTGCTCTTCGTGTCCTTGGTGCCCGTTGGGGTGGGCTCCTCAGTCGGCCGGCTGTCCTCGGCGTCAAAGGGTGTTCGTGGCGGGGCTCTCTCTCCCTCGGGCGTGGGGTGAGGGGGATTGTAGCTGCTCTCTTCCTCTTCTCCGCCGTCGCGTGGGCCCAGACCCCGATCGACCCCCTGAAGCGGCCCGATGAGGCCACGGGGGAGTACACGTGGCAGCTGGGGCTCGGCTACACCCCGTCCGGCCGGGAAGGGTTCGGAGTAGACGGGTTCGGCCAACCGTACGCCTACACGCTCCTCAGCCAGGAGTGGCGGCTGAGCTTGACGGGAGCGGTCCACTTCGGCGGCGGATGGAAGACGGGGATTGAGATCTCGCAGAGCACGACTATTCTGGACGAGGTCCGACGGTACCCGTGGGGAGAGGAGCGCCTGTCGAGCAGCGAGCGTGGAATGGCGTACTCCGCCTTCCAGGAATGGCGGATCGATCCGAAGAACCCGTGGGATCCCCGCGTCTCGATGTCGCTTGGGCACCCGTGGAAGGCCGGGGTAGCTGCAGCGGCAAGCCTCCTGCGCGACCCGATGGTGCTCGTGGGGGAGATCTGCCTGCGGAACCACGAGGAGGAACCTCAAGCGTGGCTCACCCTGGCCTTGGGTGCAGGGTTCGTGGCCAACGCCTGGATCAGCGTCAGCACGTCGGGAAGCCTGGCCGTACCCTTGCTCGGGGTGGGCGTTCCGCTGACGTCGCTCGGCGTGCGATTGCGCTACGCGCTGGACCCGCGGGGAAAGGGAGAACTCGGGGTGCGTGCCACGCTGTCCCTGCGTGGGGACCGGGCGTGGGTGTCGTTGGACGTGGAGTGGACCGGACGAGGGCCATGACGGGTGGCGCCGTTGTGCCAGAAGGAGGTACGCGATGAGAACGATGGTCGTGGTGGCGTTAGCGTTCGTGTGGGGTCTCGTCGGGATCGGAACGGAGCCGGTCGTCATCCCCGACCCCGGACTGGAGGGGGCGATCCGGGTGGAGCTCGGGAAGCCCGAGGGCGATCTCACGGTCGGTGATCTGGCGGATCTCACCGAGCTCGAAGCTCTGGGCTGGGACATCGAGGTCCTCACAGGCTTGGAGCACGCGGTGAACCTGAGGAGGCTCGACCTCGTCGACAACCAGGTGTCCGACCTGTCCCCTCTCTCTGGCCTCTCCGCGCTGGAGGAGCTTTCGATCGGGTGGAACCGCGTGCGCGATCTTTCTCCGCTTTCCGGGCTCTCCCGGCTCAGGGCGCTGGTGGCTTCGTTCAACGAGATCGAGGACCTCTCTCCCCTGGAAGATCTGACCAGCCTTGTTCGCCTCAGCCTTTCCCACAACCGGATCCGGGATCTCGCTCCTCTGGCCTCGCTCAACGAACTCGAGTGGTTGGATCTCATGTCCAACGAGGTCCTGGACCTCGCTCCGCTGGCGGCGCTGAGGGGCCTGAAGTGGCTCATGCTGACAGGGAACAACGTGTTCGACCTTTCCCCTTTGTCTGGCCTCGAAAACCTGCGCTGGCTGGGGATCGACATGAACGGGGTCACGGACCTATCGCCGCTGGCGGGTTTGACGGAGCTTCGGGAGATGTCCGCGATGCAGAACGCTGTCTCCGACATCAGCCCGCTTGCCGGCCTTCGCAGGTTGGAGAAGCTCGTTCTCTTGGGGAACGCGATCTCCGACGTGCGCCCTCTGGCCGAGCTGAGCCGCCTCCGTTACCTGGACTTGGGCCACAACGCTGTGGCTGACCTCTCCCCCCTCGCCTCCCTCAGCGAACTCCGGTTCCTGGACCTGAGCGGGAACCGGGTGGCAACCCTCGAACCGCTAGCCGGGCTCGCGCGGCTCCAGACGTTGGGGATCTCGGGGAACCCGGTGCGTGACCTCGCACCGCTGGCTGGCCTGAAGGACTTGACGAAGCTCATCGCCGCCGGGGCGAGGATCGCCGACCTTTCTCCCCTCGCTGCGCTGAAGAACCTCACCGCTCTAAACGTGCAGGGGAACCTGGTGCGATCGATGGAGCCGTTGGCCCGCCTACCCGGCCTGCGGGACCTCCTCCTCGGCGGGAACAACGTGTCCGACATCGGCCCCCTCGCAGGACTGGCCCGCCTGGAGATCCTGGACCTTTCGGCAAACCCCGTCTCCAGCTTCGCGCTGCTCCTGGATCTCCCGTCCTTGCGGTTTGTGAACGCGACGCGGATCCTCCTCAAGCCCGAGGCGCGGGAGATTCTGGACGAACTGGAGGAACGCGGAGTCCGCGTCCTCCGGTAACGCCGTGCTTGAGCCGGACGGACGGGAGCCCTAATCCTTGGCCGCGATCTCGCTGCGTTCCAGCCAGGCCCAGATGAACGGCCACAGCTCGCCGTCGAGCACCGCCTGGACGTTTCCCACCTCGACCTCGGTGCGGTGGTCCTTCACCAGCTGGTACGGCTGGAGGACGTAGGACCGGATTTGATGGCCCCACTCGATGTCCGCCAGCTCCCCACGCAGCTCGTCCAGCTTCCGCGCGTGTTCCTGCTCCATCAGGACACGCAGCTTGGCGCGGAGCATGCGCAGGGCGGTGAGCTTGTTCTGCATCTGGGAACGCTCGTTCTGGCACCCCACCACGATCCCGGTGGGGAGGTGGGTGATCCGAACCGCGGTCTCGTTCTTCTGCATGTGCTGCCCACCGGGGCCTCCGGCGCGGAACGAATCGATCTTCAGGTCGTCCTCGGAGATCACGAGATCGTCCTCGGGGACGATCGGCGTGGCCGTGACCGAGGCGAACGACGTGTGGCGTCGGGCAGCCGAGTCGAACGGAGAGATCCGCACCAACCGGTGCACTCCCGTCTCCCCCTTGAGAAGGCCGAACGCGTTCCGCCCCTTCACCTCGAGGGTGGCTGACTTGAGGCCAGCCTCTTCGCCCGGCGACTCGTCCACAAGGCGCACCGCGAACCCTGCCCCCTCGCAGAACCGCGTGTACATGCGGAGGAGCATCTCCGTCCAATCTTGGGAATCGGTGCCCCCGGCCCCGGCGTTGAGGGAGAGAAAGCAGTCGCTCCCGTCGTGGGGTCCGGAGAGAAGGAACTGGACCCGCGCCCGCTCGAAGCTCTCGTCGAGCTTGGCCAGCGCGGCCTCGGCCTCGGCCCGTGTTCCGTCGTCATCTTCCTCGTCAGCCAGTTGGAATAGGACTTCGATCTCGTCGAGCGCTGTTATCAGCCGGGTGTACTCGCCAAGCCTCCCCTTCGCTATTTCGAGTTCGCGCACCTTCCCCTGGGCGATGGCTCGATCTTCCCAGAACCCAGGCTGGGCCATCTCTCCCTCGATCGCCTGCATCTGCTTCCGGAGCGCCTCTGCATCCAGGGTTCGTCCTAAACGTTCGATCCGACCACGTAGATTGCGCAGATGCTCGTCCACAAACGAACATTAGCCCGATCGTCCCAAGGCTGCAAGCCATACCCCCATCCGTGGATCAACCGCCGTGCAACCAAGAAAGAGCCAGCGCCTGGATGCCGCCTGGGAGATCGCCGAGCGCGCCGATGGGACGCAGAGGTGGGATAATCACGGCATGGTTGGGACGCTCTACGTATGCGCGACTCCCATCGGAAACTTGGAGGACGTCACCCTGCGGGCGTTGCGCGTCCTTCGGGAGGCCGACCTGATCGTGGGCGAAGACACGCGGCGCACACGGAAGCTCCTCTCCCACCACGACATCCACACTCCGTTTGGCCCAAGTCTCTACCAGGGATCTGAACAGGAACGGACCGAGGAAGTCCTGGCCCTTCTTCGGGAGGGGAAGACCGTGGCCCTCGTCTCGGATGCGGGGACACCTCTTCTCTCGGACCCCGGCTACCCCCTGGTGCGGGCGTGCGTGACCGAAGGGATTCCCGTCGTTCCCGTCCCCGGGCCGAGCGCCCTGCTTGCCGCTCTCGTCGCCTCGGGGCTCCCCATGGACCGGTTCCTGTTCCTCGGCCATCTTCCCCGCCAGCCTGGTCCGCGTCAGAGAGCCCTCGCGACGCTGGATGCCGTGGACTGCACGGTTGTGTTCTACGAATCGCCCCACCGAATCCAGGCCACACTGGAACAGATGGCTGCGATGTGGGGTTCTCGCCCCGTGGTCATGGCCCGGGAGCTGACGAAATTCCACGAGGAGTTCATCCGCGGGTCGGCTGAAGAGGTGCAGCGTGTCCTTGCATCGCGGTCCGCGGTCAAGGGGGAACTGGTTGTAATGGTCGGCCCTTCCGGGGACGCGGCGCCGATGACGCCCTCTACTGAGGCCGCACGCACGGTGTACGCCGAGATCATCTCCGCCGGCCTCCCCCCCAAAAAAGCCCTTCAGGAAACGGCGGATCGCCTCGGCATGAGCCGCCGTGCGGTGTACCGGTTCGTTCACCACACCGACGGGTGAGCCCCTTGTCTGCACCTTGCGCAACTGCGCCTACCCTTGTACAGTCATTAACCATCGTGACGAACTTTAAGGAGAATATATGAAGATCCAGCATCTTGTACTGGATGATGATGTTCACAAGGCCCTCAAGGCCCGCAAGAAGAAGGTTGGAGTCACAGTCAAGGAGATCGGGAACTCCGCCCTCCGCGCCGCCTTGTCCATCCCTACCAAGGAAGAGCTGATCATCGAGAAGCTCGTGGAGACGGGGAAGGTAACCCGTGACGACTACGCCCAAGCTGTGTCCACTGCGGAAGCGCACGTCCGGGCGGCCCAGCGCAAAGCCATCGAAGCGTTTCGTCCCACGCCCGGTTCCAAAACTGTAGCCGTCGGAAGCTGGGTCGTCCGCGAGGTCTTCCGCAGCGAGGACGACTCGTTCGGCGTTTACGAGCACCGTGCACGGGATGGAAAGAAAGTCTCGCCCCCGATGCATTACCACGTGGAAAGCCATGTCTGGGCAGTCGTCGTCCGCGGGAAAGTCCTCGCGCGGACTGAAACAGAGGAACGAATCCTTGACGTCCACGACTGGACGTACTATCCCCCTGGGATGGCACACTGCTCCGTGCCGCTCACCCAGAACGCGTGGGTGGTGGGGATCGTCTCCCCTCCTGAGCGTTTCGACCCCGGGGAGTGCTCTGATCCACGGAGCAAGACAACACCGCGCCGTCGTCGATCGAAGAACGGCGTATAGGAGAGCATCATGAAGATTCAGCATCTGGTATTGGATAACGACGTTCACAAGGCCCTCAAGGCTCGCAAGAAGAAGGTCGGAATCACAGTCAAGGAGATCGGGAACTCCGCCCTCCGCGCCGCCTTGCTCGTCCCCACAAGGCAGGAACTGATCGTGGAGAAGCTTGTGGAAACAGGGAAGATCACCCGCAAGGACTACGATCAGGCCGCAGCTGCAGCGAACCGAGCTCTCAAGTCCGCGTACACAACGACCGGCGAAGAGGTCACTCCTCCCCCCGATGGGTCACTGATGACCATAGGCAGCTGGCAAGGGAGGATGATTCACCTCAGTTCCGACGGCGTGTTCCACATGTTCGTCCATCGCGCACGCGATGGGAAGAAGACGCCAAGCTCCATGCATCAGCACAGCGAGGCTCACTCTTGGACGCTCGTGGTTCAGGGAAAGGTCCTCTGTCGAATTGGAAAGGAAGAACGCATTCTCGGAGCGAGTGAAGCGGTCCATATCCCTCCCGAAGTTCCCCACAACTCGGCTCCCCTGACTCGAGACACCGTCATGCTCACGTTGATGGCCCCTCCCGAGCAAAGCGCACGCGACGCACTCGGAACACCCAAGGCGAAGAAGCCCAGGACCCGGAGGACAAAAGGAGGAGGCCGATGAAGATTCAGCATCTTGTACTAGATAGCGACGTCCACAAGGCCCTCAAGGCCCGCAAGAAGAAGATCGGGGTCACGGTCAAGGAGATCGGAAACTCCGCCCTCCGCGCCGCCCTGTCCATCCCCAACAAGGAAGAGCTGATCGTCGAGAAGCTCGTGGAGACCGGGAAGATCACCCACAAGGACTACGACGAGGCCACGGCAGCAGCAAACAAGGCCCTCAAGGACGCCCAGAAGAGGGCCATCGAGGCAGTGGCCCACAACACAGCGCGCCAGACCTTGACGATCGGGAGCTGGGAGGGACGCGAGCTGTACCGCAGCCCTGACAACCAGGTTCAGGTGTTCGACCACTGGGCCCGCGATGCGAAGAAGACCCCCACCCCTGAGATCGTGCACGACGAGAGCGATGTTTGGGCGATCGTCGTGTCGGGAAAGGTGCGCCTTGAGGTGGGAGACGAGGTGAGGGTGCTCGGGCCACGCGAGATGGTCCATGTGGGCCCCGGCGTTCCCCACGTTTCCACTCCCCTCACCCGGACGACGCGGGTAATCCTAGTACTGATGCCCGCTCTCTCCCTCGAAGCGTAGTTGAGGTAGATGGAAGGCAGGGGCAAGAAGGTCACATCGTGAACGGATCCATACCCGTCCTGGATCTGTGCGGGGATCCTTACAGAATCGGATACACCCACGGTCAAGGGGCGACGACCCTCATCGCGAAGAACCTCTCCCTCTACACCGGCCGGTACCGAGATGAGATAGGGATGGAGCGCGGCGAGGTTCTCCGTCGGGCCAAGGTGTGGTTCGACCGGGTGGGGGACCTCGATCCCCCGTACGCAGCCATGGTCGAAGGGATTGCAGACGGATCTGGATTCCCCCTCCTCAACATTGCCGCGCTCAATGCCCGTTACGAGCTGTTCTACGGAGGATTCGCTTCTCAGCGGATCGCCACGGCGTGCACCTCGTTCGCCATCTTGCCAGAACGCACAGAAGAAGGGCATCTTCTTCTCGGAGAGAATTGGGACTGGTTTCCCGAGGTGGAGGGTCTGTGGCTGAGGGCCATGTGGGGTGATCTGACCGTGCTCGCGTTCACCGAGGCCGGGATCGCCGGAGGGAAGATCGGCCTCAACTCGGCTGGGGTCGGCCTTGCCGTGAACGGCCTCCTCTCCCACCTCGATCGGGGGGACGGCGAAGGGGTCCCGTTCCACGTGCGAACGTGGAGAATCCTTTGCTCCCCTGATCTAGATGAGGCGGTCGCGATTGTGGAAGCCGGCAGGGCCCCCTGCTCGGCGAACTTCCTGCTCGGGGATGCACAGAGCGGGACAGCGGTATCTCTGGAACGGGCACCGAGCGGCACAGCCCATGTAGATCCCATCGATGGGATCCTCGTCCACGCGAACCACTTCCTCCACCCCGAGCAGCTGGGGGTGCGGGAACTCCTCGCCGAGGAACGCCGCTCAACCGAACTCCGCCAGAGTCGGCTGACCGAACGCCTCTTTTCTGCGGTTCGGCGAAACCTACTCTCCACAGACAACGTTCAGGATGCATTGCGGGACCATGCGGGTCACCCCGACTCCGTGTGCCGGCACGAGAGCTCGCTGTTCCCGCCTGACCTCAACTACAAGACGCGCCTGTCCGTACTCATGGACCTCGACAGCCGTCGCCTGTGCTACACCGCCGGCCCGCCGTGCGAGGCCGCGTACTACGGGATCTCCTTGGACGAGAGGTAGACAAGAAGGCTCTGCGAGTTCCGCGAGGATCCCGCTCCATGTGGCTGAAGGCTCCACGAGCTGGCCTGACACAACCTTGTAGACGAGTTCGGGTACGTTCACGTTGCGAAAATCCCGCTCGTCCGTGATCCTCTGTTCAGAGCGACAACCGTCCGCGGGTCCTCGGGAGGTGGACCATGAAGAAGCAGAAGCAACACAGAGCGCCGTCGTGGCTGGCGTGGCTCCCGCTGCGCGCACGGGAGCAGAGCCACCTCCGACGTCCGGTGATGGCGGTGATCCGCCAGGATGCGCCGCTGCTGCGCCTCGACTCCACGGTTGGGGAGGCGCTGGAGAGCGTCCGCGCCCACGGTATCGGCGATCGCCCGTTCTACTTCTACGTGGTGGATGAAGCGGACACGCTGGTGGGCGTGGTCCCTACCCGCCGCCTGCTCACCGCGCCCCTCGACCGCAGGTTGGCCGACCTCGTCGTTCGCCCGGTGCGGACCGTCCCCAAGGGCGCGACGGTGCTCCAGGCCTACGAGATGATGCTCCAGCACAAGCTCCTCGCCTTGCCCGTGGTGGACGAAGGGGGGCGCCTGCTGGGACTGGTAGACGTGAACGCCCTGTTGAACGAGCCAGTGGATCCTGGCGATACCGACGCGGTGTTCGAGACCGTGGGCCTCCACGTGGCCCAGGCGCGGCTTGCTTCGCCGGCGAAGGCCCTGCGGGTCAGGTTCCCGTGGTTGGTGGCCACCCTCGCAAGCGGCGTCTTGTGCGCGCTGCTGATCAGCGTGTTCCACGTCACGCTGGAGAAGAGCCTGCTCCTCGCGTTCTTCCTCACGTTGGCGTTGGGGTTGGGGGAGAGCGTGAGCATGCAGTCGGCAGCGGTGACGATCCTTGCCCTGCGCGCGAAGCGGCCGTCGTGGCGCTGGTACGTGACGGCCGTGCGGCGGGAGGCAGGCGCGGCGCTCCTCCTCGGCGCCGTCTGCGGGTTCATCGTCGGGGCGGTGGTGTGGGGGTGGCTGGGCGAACGCGTGGCAGCGGTGGCCATCGGATTGAGCCTGGTGTTCAGCATCACCGCAGCAAGCACGTTCGGGTTGAGCATCCCAACCCTGCTCCACGCCCTCAAGCTCGATCCCAAGATCGCCGCGGGCCCGCTCGTGTTGGCTGTAAGCGATATCTGGACCGTCCTGTTCTACTTCGGCATCGCCACGCTGCTGTTGTAGCTGGAGGTTCGCGCCGATTACAGCGCGGCACGTACCTGGGCCACCAACTCCTGGCGAACGGGCTCCGACGCGAACGCCGCCTCGGTGCTGGAAAGCAGGATCGCCTGCACCTCGTCCGCACCGAGGTCGAACGCCTCGACCACGCGCCACAGTTCCTCGGTGGACGAGGTCTGGGACATGAGCCGGTTGTCCGTGTTCACCGTCACCCGGATCCCCCGGTCGAGGTAGTGATGGAGCGGATGGTCGGAGAGCGAGCGCATGATCCCCGAGATCTGGAGGTTGCTCGTCGGGCACACTTCGAGCGGGATTCCGGCCTCGCGCACCCGCTCCTCGGCTGCAGGGTCCTGGAACAGGTACACCCCGTGCCCGATCCGCTCCGCACCGAGATCCAGCGCCTCGGCGATGTGCTCGGGACAGCATCCCTCTCCGGCGTGGAGGGTGAGGTGCACGCCCGCCTCGCGCGCGAGGCGGACCGCCACCGCGTGATCGGAGAGGGGGAACCCATCCTCCGGCCCGGCGAGGTCAAACCCGACCACCCCACGGTCCCGATACCTCCCGGCGAGGAGGGCGACCTCCGCCGACCGCTCCGGCGGCTCCTGGCGCATCCCGCACAGGATGACTCCCGCCCGGATCGGGAGTTCCGCCTCGGCCCGGCGCGTCCCGGCGAGCACTGCCTCCACCACCTCGTCGGGGATGAGCCCCCGCCGGAGGTGGAGGAGGGGGGCGAACCGGATCTCGAGGTAGATCACCCCTTCGCCTTCCGCGTCCTGACACAGTTCGAACGCCGCCCGCTCGAGAGTCCCCGCGGTCTGGAGGAGGGCGACCGTGATCCGAAACGCCTCAAGATACTCCTCGAGCGGGCACGGGACGTGGGGAAGGACGGCCTGGTCCACCGAGCCCGTGATGGGGGGACGCTCCTTCGCGGGCAGCGCGTCCCACAGGTCGCGCACCGTCTCTGGCCGGAGCGAACCATCGAGGTGGCAGTGGAGGTCGAATTTCGGGAGCCTGGCGATCGTCGCGCGGTCCATGGGGTCGGTCGTACCCCATCCCAGCTCGATCCGCAACCACAGGGCCGCCTATACTCGACCCCATGGCGTGGGACGTGGTGGTGGTCGGCGGAGGTCCGGCCGGCCTGTTCGCGGCCGTCGCCGCCGCCGAACGGGGAGCGCGGGCCCTCGTGCTCGAACACATGTCTAACCCCGGCCGCAAGCTCCTCGCCTCCGGCGGAGGGCAATGCAACCTCACCCACGGCGGGGAGATTATGGACTTCCTCCCTCACTACGGAGGCGGGACTCGGCCGGGCGAGGCGGGCCGGTTCCTGCGCCCGGCTCTATATGCGTTCTCTAACAGCGATCTCGTCACCTGGTGCACCCGGCGAGGCGTCTCCCTGACCGAGGACCCCGATGGTCGCGTCTTCCCCATTTCCCGACGGGCCCAGGACGTGCTCGACCTCCTTCTTGCCGAGGCTCGGCAGAGAAGGGTGGAACTGAGGACCGGAGTCCGGGTCCGCTCCCTCCGGGTCGAGCGATCGAGGTTTGTCGTCCTGACCGCTGCAGAACAGAAGTCCGTTGTGGAGGGGTTGACCCTCGTCCTGGCGACGGGTGGGCGGTCGTATCCTTCGTTGGGGGCCACGGGGGACGGCTACCGGTTGGCGGCGTCGCTGGGCCACGCGGTCGTCTCGCCCCGGCCGGCGCTTGCCCCAGTGGTCGTCAAGCGGAACGCGTTCTCCCCGTTCGTCCCCTGTGCCGGCGTCTCCCTCCCGGGTGCGGCGGTCGCGGTGGTCCGCGCGGGGAGACCCATTGCGGAGGAGAGCGGCGACGTCCTCTTCACCCACCGCGGCCTCTCCGGGCCGGCGATCCTGAATCTGTCGCGCCACGTCTTTCCCGGAGATGTGGTGCTCGCCTCCCTCCTCCCCGGCTCGGGGGATATCCGCAGCACCGAAGGGCGGCTTGCGGCCGAGGTCGCAGCCCATGGCAAGCGAACGGTGGCAAACCTGCTTCAGGGTCTGGGGTTGGCAGCGTGCCTGTCCCGGGCGCTGCTCGCGGCGGTGGGCCTCGGTCCCGGGACGAAGGCAGCGGAACTCCCACGGGAGGCCCGCCATGCGCTGGCGGTGAGCCTCGCTTCAGGGGCCAATGGAGGCCACCCGTTCCCCGTTGGCTCGCTCGGGGGCTGGAACGAGGCGATGGTCACCGCGGGCGGGGTGCCCTTGGGCGAGGTGGACCCGAAGACGATGGCGAGCCGGATTCTTCCAGGATTGTTCTTCGCCGGCGAGGTCCTCGATGTGGACGGGGACACGGGCGGCTACAACCTCCAGGCCGCCTTCTCCACCGGCCGCCTCGCGGGGACGAGCGCTGCCGAGAAGGCTCGGAGCGAGGCTCGCCGACGGGTTACGCGTTGAGGTACGGCCGCAGAGGGGAGAAGGCCCGCCGCGAGAAGCGAATCCGCACACCCGGTACAGAGCGAAAAGTAAGCCACGGTGCCACGCCGGGCCACCGTGCGGGGTGGACCTCGATCTCGTTCCACGGGACGAAGAGTGGCAGGTGGAACGGGCGGAACATCCACATCGTCGCGAGGTACACCCCCGACGCGCTCACCCGGAGGTCGAGCGCCCCGCTGTAGTTCGCCCACCCGATCTGGGCCGATGTGAACCTCACCCGCTCGCCCACGGAAGCGAACGGACCGGGGCTTCCGAACCGCCGGGACATGCGGCGCCAACCACTGGCCCGGGACGCGATCCACGTTACGAAGGTCCAAATCGCGACGAAGGAGAGAACGAACGCCAGCGCGAACGTGGAGGGCGATTCGGTCGGATCCATGCGGGGTAGAGTAAGGCCGGGGGCAGGATGGTACAAGGAACCCCAAGGCCTCGATCACGGGTGGGCGATTCCTCCGCATCTCCTTCACAGTCAGGACATGGGCCTTCCACCTTATACAGGCACAGTTCGCCTCCCGCGTCGCCAGCCGGGCGGCGGAGGGACGCAAACAGGAGTGTGGGTGACGATGAAACCGAGAACGTGGGTGGCAGGGTTGCTGATTGGGGGCATTGGTCGGGACGTGGGGGGAGGTGGGAATCCGTGTGGTCAAGACCCACGCCAACTGCACCCTTCCCAACCCGTACGACTACCAGATTTCCGCGTCCGGCGCGCAGATCCTGGAGGAGACCCCGTGGAAGGACGTTCAGCCGAATGTGATCGAGAAGTGGGTTCTCCTCTCGCTGGCCGAGGTGGGCGACGGGTATCTGAAGATCTCGAAGGCGTGCACCAAGGAGGGCTGCGAGGAGGGCGTGCTTCCGATCCGGGTCACGGACCCGCCCCCGGATGGCGCGTGGTCTCAGGCATGGAACGGAACTTACCCGTTCGATTCCCCGGCAGAGCACACCCTGGCCTCGGTTGTCGGGGATGCCACGGTGAACGAAGATGTGCTCTCCGTGGGCGGAATCAGCCTCGCCTTGCCGAACATTCCCCCTGCGCTCGCCGGGCGAACGCTCCCGGTGTGCCTCTACTACGTGACGGTGGACGAGAAGCCTTTCCCTCTCCTCATCGTCGGCGTGGGGCTGCTCTGGCGGTACAACCCCCTCCTCAAGGTTGAGGAATAGAGAGTCGCGTGCGCGTCGCTCTTCTAATCACGCTGGCCCTGCTCGTCGTCGCGGGCGGGGCGATGGCCCAGTCGTTCGGAGGCGGGGGGGTCGGCGAGGAGTCCCAGTTCGGTCCGCCTTCCAAGCCTCGGGACTACGGTGCCCCACAGCCCGAGGCCGGGCAACTGTTCTTCATCCACCGCCAGGAGGTCAAGCTGGCCCTCGTCGGGGCGTTCATGATCGGAGCGGGGATCCTCGCGTTCCTCGGCCGACCATGGCTGCGCAGGCTGTATCTCATCGCGGCGGTGGGCGTGCTCGGGTTCTACATGGGGGGCTTCCTCTGTCCCACCGCGGCCGTGCAGAATGTGCTTCTCAAAACGGGAACCGCGTACCACCTCTTGTTCCTCGTCCCCGTGGGCGGCGCCCTTCTCATGGGCCGTCTGTTCTGCGGCTACGCGTGCCCGTTCGGCGCGCTGCAAGAGCTGATCCACATCCGAAAGTGGGCGCTACGGATCCCGGACCGCGTGCGGAGGGCTCTGAGCGGGCTTCGATACGTCGTGCTCGCCTACCTCGCGGCTCGCGTGCTCGTCGTGCACACGGTCGCGTTCGAGGGGTTCTCCCCGTTCAAACCCCTGTTCGCGTGGGGAGGGACCCCGGCCACGATCGCGTTTACCGCGGTGTTCGCGCTGCTGTCGGTTGTCCTGTTCCGCCCGTTCTGCCGCACGCTGTGCCCGTACGGGGCATTGCTCTCGATCTTATCGCGGTTCAGCCTGTTTCGGGTTGGGGCGGACGAGGGGGGCCGGAACTGCGGCCTGTGCACCCGGGTCTGCCCCGCCGGAGCGATGGAGGACGAGACGGTAGACGCCACGGAGTGCCTGCTGTGCGGCGCGTGTGGGGGCACGTGCGGGCCGACGGCCCTCAGACTGCGCCCGTTCTGGGCGCGAAGGAGAGCGGAGCGATGAAGCGATGAGTAGAATCGGAGGACGGGGATCGCGCACCGGAGGATGCGACGCAGATCCGTCGAGCAAGGGGGGAGGTCGTGATGACACGAGTAGGGCACTTCGACATCATGTCCGAGCAGCCGGAGCAGACAATCCAGTTCTGCACGAAGGTCTTCGGCTGGAAGTTCGACAAGTGGGACGGGCCGATGGAGTACTGGCTCATCTCCACTGGCGATCCGTCGCAGCCGGGCATCGACGGAGGGCTTGGGCGGGGGAAGCCGGTCGACCAGATCGTCCTCACGCTCACACCGGTGAAGGTGGATCCTGTTTTGAAGGCGGCTATGGCGGCTGGAGGAAAGGTGGCCCAGCCCAAAGGGGCGATCCCCGGAGTGGGGTGGTACGCCGCGATCCGCGGTCCGGGTGGGAATCTGTTTGGCTTGATGGAGAGCGATCCAGCAGCCAGGTAAGAGTGGTTCCCTGTTCGAGAACTCCAGGTCCGCGGGGATAGCGCCCGCGGATCTCCTGCGTGTGCGCCGCGTGCAGGAGAGTTGGCGCACGCATCTCTGCTGTACACGACGTGAGTCCGAAGGGCCGCGTTCACTTCGGTGACGCCAAGGGGGGCGTCGCAGCTTGTCTGCGATGGCCTAACCCGAATCACCGATAATCGACGAACCGTAGAACCAAACTGCCGTCGGGCAACAAGCCCGCCGCTCCGCCCCCGATGGACTTAGCACCTTGGATACCGGGAGCGGCGATGCTCTACGGTAAATCCACATCTCGCGCCGTAGCCCGAGGATCCACAGGCTTCCCTCAGGCGGCGGAACACGCCCCAGCGCGGGGGATGAACGCGATCGCCCCCGCGGGGCAGCTGCTCACGCACAGCCCGCACCCGAAGCATCGCTCGCGGCGAAGTGTGGGCAGCTCAGCCACGTGCGTCCAGGCTTCAAACGGGCAGCGTATCACGCACAGGCCGCACCCGACACACTGCTCCAGAATATGCTCCGCGGCGTGCGACGACGCCACGATCGCGTCGTGGTAGTCAAACCGCTTCAGGGTGTTGAGAAACCCACAGCAGCACGAGCAACAAGAGCAGAAGAGCGTCACGTCCAGGCCGGGCTTCCGGTAAGCGAGGTGCACGAGCCCCGCCGCGTGCGAGGTCCGCAGGATCTCCAATGCTTCGTCTACGGTAGCGCGTCGAAACCCTTGCCTCGCTTCCGCCGCTTGGGCGCTGGCATCGTTGAGGGTCAGACACACGTCCACCGGGGCATCGCAGCGTCGGTGCTTGGCCCGGCATTCGCACGGTCCAAGGGCGATCGAATCCGCCTTGCGAAGGAGCGCCTCTGCCTCCTGGAAGTTGAGGACCATCTGGTCCATGGCGACTTCGACGTGGACGGGGATCGTCGTCGCGGTGTAGTGCCCCACCGCCTCAGCCACGTCCTGGACACGATTGGCTTCACTGGTCACGTCGCTCCTCTGATCGTGGGCGAGTGTAGCCGAATCGGCCACCCGGGTCGGTGCGGCACGTGTGGCTGAAAGTCAACCACGCAATGGATGATCTTCAGCTATAGGTCAGGAACTCAGTCCTGAGTTTCCTAATCCGACGCACCGGGCGCGTGGGATAATCCAGCGGGCTGTGCGTGGGTTGTTGGGGCTGCGAACTACGGTCCTTGCTCTTGGGATCGGATGTTCTCCGCGTGGGCGAAAGCCCCGCGGGCCATTCGCACAAGGGCTGTTCGGGCATGAAGGAGGCACGATGGAGCAGGCGAAGGTCGTGGAGTTGGCGGGACTGGTCGAGTATCAGGAGGGCGCGGTCGTCAGCCGGACGCTGATCAAGCGCGAGGTGGGCACGGTGACGCTGTTCGCGTTTGCCGCCGGCCAGGCGCTGAGCGAGCACACCGCTCCGTTTGACGCGCTGGTGCACGTTCTGGAAGGGGAGGGCGAGGTGGTCCTCGCCGGCACGCCGCACCGCCTGGGCGAAGGCCAGGCGATCCTCATGCCGGCGCACGTCCCCCATGCGGTGAAGGCCCCGCAGCGCTTCAAGATGTTCCTCGTGATGATCCGCGGCTGAACGGCGATGACCAAGCTGCCCTGAGCCACAGCTCGGACTCGGTATCCTAGGGGGGACGAGGATCGGCGCGCCCCGCCGACCAGGTGAAGCTGAATGACGGAGACCAGACAGAAACGTGGGTTCAGGCGCCGTTGGGCGGATCTCCTTCGCCAGCTTCGCGTTGCCTATGCAGACGGAGACGTCGGTTCGATTCGCGACCTGTGGTACAGGGCGATGGCCGAGCCCGGGGTTGGCCTCTGGCTTAGGTTCTCCAACCGCTTCTACCCCCTCCAGCGCCTTCTCGACGTCTCACATGAGCTGGAGCGACGGATGGCCGAGGACGGACTGGCTCGTGCCTCTCAATGGCTTCTTGACGAAGGGGTTGGGCCGTGGGTGTCCGAGGTGCCGCCCTCCACGCGAACTGTCCTGCCCTCGGAACCGGTGATCCTCTACGGGAACCATCCCACCCTTCTCACCCCGTTCCTCGTCAGCGCCCACGTGGAGCGTTCGGACCACCGGATCGTCGCTGTGAGCTTCCTTGGGCAGTTCCTGCCCACGTTTGGCCGGTACGCAATCCCGGTCGAGCTTCCGGTCAACCTGTGGTGGAAGCAACTGTGGCAGGGGGGGCTCCAGCGGCTCGTCGTGGCGTACTGGGCCACGCGGCTCCGCCCGGTCCTTCCACGGCCGACGGCGCGCCAGAGGAACCGAGCGGCGGTCGAGCTGGCCACCGCGCACGTGCGACAAGGAGGATCCCTTCTCATCGCGCCCCAGGGCTGGCGTCGGTCGGGGAGGCGCTGGTACCCAGGGATTGGTCGCATCGTGCGCGGGCTTGCCCGAGAGCCAGGCGAGAGAACCGCGTACCTTGTCGCCTACCACGAAGAGGGTACCTCCGATCGGTTGGTGCGACGGCTGCTCGAGGGGAGCGAGCGACGCCGTCGCCGCCACGGGGCGGCGCGGGACTGCCCGCCGCGGATTCGGTTCGGCGAGCCCGTTCCGCTGTCTGCGCTGGACGCGAATGAGGGAACTGTGGAAGACCTTGTCGAGAGGCTGCGTCGCGGCTATGAGGAGATCTTCTCGGACCCAAGGAGACGCGTCGGCGACCCCTGGTAGGAGCCTGTGTAAGAGACCGCTGGGTCCGCGGACCTGCGGCACGCGGGCCTTCGGCACCGAGATCCGTGAACCGCTGTCCGTACGGGCTCGTTCGGCCCACGGAGAAAGGACCACGGTACGAGCCGCGGGACTCCGACCCTCTCCGCGCCTGCCTGCCGCCTGCCTGCTGCAGGCAGGGCAGACAGGTGGCCGAAGGCTCAGCGGGCCATTCCCACACGGGCTGCCAGACAGGGATGCTCCGCTGCGCGGCGCGTGTTGCTCGGACATGAAGAGTGCTGAGTGCCTCCGGTCCCTCGCGGTCATGGGAATCGCGCGTGGAGATCAAGCGTGCGCTGTCTATACTCACTTCCTGATGGTCACGATCCGCGAGGCCACTCCGGCCGATGATGCCGAGCTGCGGCGACTGGAGGAGGCGAGCCCTCAAGGGCACGAGTCGCGTATCGCTATAGAGCGAACGACGTTCTTCTACCGATCAACCCTGTTCCCGCAGGCGAGGGTCCTCCTCGCTGAAGAGGGGGATCGCGGCGTGGGGTTCATGGCGTACGCGATCAAGGAAGCCTACGTCCAGGGCGAGTTCGTCCCGGTTGCCTACTTCTACGATCTGCGCTCCGATCCTAACTACCGAAGGAGCATGAAGCGCGGCCTGTGGGAGCTGTGGAAGACCCTTCGGGATGAGGCAACGGCTGCGGGGGCGCGCTTCGTCTACGGCCACGTGAAGGGAGACAACGTCGAGGCGATGCGCGTGTTCGCCAAGGGAGGGGGGCAGGTCATGGGCGGGTTCAACGTGCTCCTCCTCCCCACGCGACCCGGGCGGGTCCGGTTCGACCCTCTTCCTGACCGACGCGACGCTATTGTGCGCCTGGAGGAAGCCCTGGGAAGGCGCGACCTCCGCCCTGCCCTCATCGCCGACGCCTACACACGGGGCAAGGAATTGGGGTACCTGCGAGGAGTGTTCCGCTTGGTGAGGGGCAGGAGCTTCGCCCAGGCGAGCGTGTGGGACTGCTCAAACGTCCACCGCCAGCGGGTGCTGGCGATGCCGGGCTTGTACCGTGTGCTGGCACGGGGGGTGAACCCGCTCTCCCGGGTCCTTCCGTTGCCCCGGATTCCTGTTCCCGGACAGGCCACTACCTTCTGGCACGTGTTCGACGTGATGGTCGGGGGCAGATCCGGGTCCCGTCTGCTGTGGAAGATCATCGCGGACCTCCGCCATCGCGCCCGGGCGGAGGGGGTGGATCTTGTGGCGCTGTTCCACAGTCGAGCGGATCCACTGGTGCGGCTTCCAAGGATCTTCCTCAAAGAGACCCTCACCTACCAGACGGTCGCGCACCCCCTCGCGGGGCCTCTGCCCACGCCCCCGCTGTACCTCGACATCCGCGACCTGTAGTCGGTCTCACGTCTGGAGCCGTGCCACGCTGGAACATAGCTGAGCTCAGTACACAGGGTAGAGAAACGCCCGAAGCCTGGGAAAAAGCGTTTCCAGGAGCGGATGGGCGCCCGGCCGGACGAGGAAGTCGGGATGCCATCCGGCGAGCTCGCCGACGGTTCGGTGGCCAAGCACAAGCGGCAGGAGCTGATCCTCGTGAGCGCGCAGATGCGCATGCCCGGGTGACGGCTCACGAACGACCGAGCGTACCGCACCGTCCTCCAGACTGAGCCGCAGCGCGTATCTGTACACGTTGATGACCAGGTCTCCCGTATGGTCGGCCCATGCCGACGTACGCAGCCGGGCGGTGAGCGCTGGTCGCAGCGTATCAAGGAGCGCCGCCAGGTCGGGGCACCACACTTGCCACGCGTAGCGACCCGTGTCGCGCGCGCCCAGCGAGCGCGCGAGCTGACTCAGCATGCTCCCATCGTGCAGGCTGAGCCTGACTCCGGGCGTCCCCCGCTCCCGTGATAGGGCCGCGGCGTGAGCGAGCATCGCCAGCGCAGCGTCAGCCCGCTCGGCCACGGCCTCGGAGACCACGAGCTCGTCGCCGAAGTGTTGCTTCGGGAGGAACGCGTACCCCACCGCACCGCCGGCGTGCTCGCACACCCAGAACTCTCCTTCCGTCCCCGTCCCCGCAGCGTGCTGCAGAAGATAGGACCACACCTTCTCGGAGCGCGTCGCGTACAGGTCAAGCTCCCTTGCGAGGCCCTGGTAGAGGGCGGCGAGAGAGGGGATGTCGTCCGGCGTTGCTTCCCGCACACGCAGACCGTGTTCGGTCACGGGGAGCTGTCGGTGCTCCAGGACAAGTCCGCCTTCCAGCGGGAGGACGTGCGTGTAGCCGAACTGGCGGTAGAACCCGGGGATTCCTTGGATGATCGAGAGGTGCGCCCCTCGCTCCTTAACCCGTTCGCGGAAGCAGTCCACCATCGCCCGCTGTAGTCCCCGTCCTCGCCAGCCCTCGAGCGTGGCCACCAGACCGAGTTCGAGCGCGTGTAGATCCACCCCGTCCAGGCAGAGGCACCACGGGATGCCGCACACCGTGGACACGGCGTTCCCCTGGTCCTCGACCCAGATGATGTCCCGCGGTTCCACGTCGGGATAGTGCAGGGAGAGGTTTCGCAAGAGCGCACCCACTCCTGGACCGTGGACGACGGCGTTCACCGCGCACGGCCCATCAAGCTCGGCCTCGGCCCCGAGCGTCCGGAGGACCAGCCCGTCTCCCAGTTCCCTGCACACCGCGCTCGTATCCTCGTTCAGCATAGGTCGCTTCCTCTCTCTGCTAGATGTGTGTGTTGCGGATGGGAGTGTAGCGCATCCCGAGTTGAGCCATGCCCTTCTCTCTGCACCGATGCATGTACGGATGTGACGAGATGCACCGATCTGGCGCACGATCGCGAAGAACACGAAGGAGGAGCCTGGTATATAAAGCTGGGTTGCGTCTGACGTGGATGCACGGAACAAGATCTCGTACATTGC
>DLNB01000041.1 GCA_002479455.1 Acetothermia bacterium UBA7521 | reverse complement strand
AGGTGATCGTGATTGACGGCGGGCGGATCGTGGAGCGGGGTACGCACGACGAGCTCCTCGCCGCGCAGGGGTTCTACGGGCGCCTGTACACGAGCCAGTTCCGGCGGACAGCAGTTGCCCTCTCGCCAGGCGGCGGAGCACCTCCACTGGCATGATCCGCGTCGGAGCCCCCTTGTGGGGACCTCCGCGGGCGGCGAGCGGACGGCGCGCGAAGCGTATACTCGGAACAGCCCACGCGACAGATGAGTGAGCTTCGGGCGTGGGCGCCGCGAATGAGGGAGGGAACATGGCAGACCCTAAGGCAGTCCGAGAGACGATGACCAAGAAGGAGCTGATCGAGGAGTACAACCGCCTTCTCGATCTGTTTAACCGGGAAGTGACGGCAAAGGAGGAGGCCCAGAGCCGTGCCGGGGAGAGCGAACGCGACAAGGACCGCGAGGCCTTGGAGGTGGGCCTCGCAGCGACCGTGGACTCGGTCCTTGAGGGAGCAGGTCGGCTTCGAGCGCTGGTTGGAACTACGCTCAACGACCTCGCCGACCAGATGACGCAGCAAGCGGAGAAGCTCGAGCGCCTGAACCGAGCCGTGGCTCTCCAAGAGGGCAAGCTCAGGGAGCTCCATCAGATCGAGCACGCCGCCGACATCATGGCCAAGTTGGGTTCCGCGTACGGACAGGAGAGGGCTCGGCTGGAGAACGAGTTCGCCAGCCAGACTCTGGAGTTGGAGGAGGCCTTCGCCAGGAGGAGCGATGAACTGGAGCGGGCCCACGCCGAGCGCCGGGCCCACTTGGAGCACGAGATGGCCGAGCAGCGCGCCCGCTGGGAGAGAGAGGTGGAGGAGACCGCCCGCGAACGAGAACGGGAAGAAGCCGATTACCAGTACAAGCGAGAGCGGAGCCGACGGCTGGAGGAGGCAGAACACGCCGATCGCATCGCGGCGCTGGAGAAGGAACTGCGCCAGCGCAAGGAGGAGCAGGAGGAAGAACTGGCGAAACGAGAGGCCGCCCTCCGCGCCCGGGAAGTAGAGATGTCCCGTATGGCGGCCGAGGTAGCCGCATTCCCCGAGCGGCTGGCGCAAGCGGTGCGGGAGGCGCAGGAGGAAGCGCGGGCTCGGGCGATCGAGGAGTTGGAGCACCGCGCGTCGCTCGCCCAGGTCGAGCGCGACTGGGAGAAGAGGTCTCTGGAGCAGACGATCGCCCACCTCCAGGCGGCCAACCAATCGCTCGAGAAGAAGCTCGCTGACCAGGCCGCCGAGCTGCGCGAGGCCCGCAAGCAAGTCAACGCGATCGCCGAGAAGGCAGTGGAGGGTGCGTCGGTGGCCCGGCTGCTGGGGGCAGGGGGGCAGGCCGCCGAAGGAAGGGCAGCGGACAAGGCCCGCAGGGACTGATCCTGGGCTCGGTGTACGGGCCCCAATCACCGTGCTGGACCGCTGTCGCCTGGTTGGGAGGCGAACCCGATCTGTAGACGGTGCTGTGGCGTTCCACCGGAGATCCTCAGCCACCGGCGTCAGTCTTCCGGCAGGAGGAGGGGCACGTGCTTCGCCATGTGCGGCCAGAGGCCGTTCGTGGCAGGCAGGGTGGCCCAGGAGAGGTCGAACACCAGGCCCTGGTCGAGCTCGCCGGCGGAGACCACGTGCTCCCAGGAGTCGGGCGCGACCTCAGCGAGGGGGAGGTGGACGAAGTAGCACTGCACCGTCTCGTCGGGGCCGTGCCACACTTCCTCGGCGAGGAGGCGGGGCGCGCCGAACCGGGAGAGTCCGGTCTCCTCATGGGCTTCGCGTAGCGCGCCCTCGATCGGGGTTTCGTCTGGCTCGATTGTGCCGCCCGGCACTTGGACGTCTGGGGCCTCGGGCACGCGGTGGGTGAACACGAGGAGCTGCCGCCCCTCGGGGATCTCCCGTGTGATGTACACGAACGCCCGCCGTCGCATCCCGCACCGAGCTTACCCGGTTGTCGGTGTTCGGGAACGCGAATCACCCCTTGTGCGAGACCGGGATGCTCCCACCGTCAGGGTGTTCTGGACGCGACCTCTGGACTGCCCTGGTTCCTCTCGGGCGCTCGCTTCGTGCGTCCCATCCAGTCGAGGTTGAGAATCTCGCCGAACTGCTCGCGGAAGATGCGGTAGTAGAAGAGTTCTTCCTTACTGTGAAGCTGCCACCCGTTGGGAAGCACGCGCTCGCGCCGGAAGTCCGCGTCCGTGACGGACGCCGCGGCGTGCTCGGCAAGGAGCGCCTCCACCCCCGCGCCCTGCCAGAACTTGGCCTTCGGCCGCCACAGCACGGCGTCGGGAAGCAGCCCCTGGAACGCCCGACGGAGGATCCACTTCTCGATCGGGGTTCCGCCCTGGCGGTAGATCTTGTACTCCGCGGGGATGCTCAGCGCATACCGAACAACGTCCAGATCGGCAAACGGGACGTGGGGAACCAACCCGTGGGCATAGGCGCACCGATCCACGCGCTGGAGGGCGGTGTTGTGGAGGCGCATCACGATGTCCTCCAGCTCTGCGGGGATCGCGCTCGGGGGGACCTGCTTGATGTAGTCGTACCCCGCGAACAACTCGTCACCACCTTCGCCCGAGAGGACCGCGCCCACGAAGTCGGAGGCGAGCTGGGCGGTGAGGTAATTGACCACCGATGAGCGCACGAGCAGCGCGTCGAACGACTCGAGGTGGTAGATGACCTCGGGCAACGCGGCTATCAGGTCCTGGCGAGTGGCGACGAGGCTGTGATGGGTCGTTCCCAGGAACGAGGCCATCTGCTCGCCGTACGCAAGGTCGGGCGCTCCCTTCACCCCGCTGACGAAGGAGTAGAGGGTTCTTACGTGCGGCCGCGCCACGGTGGCGATGACGGAGGAGTCCACCCCGCCAGAGAGCCACGTGCCCATCTCGTCGCCCCCGATGCAGCGGGCCACAGCCTGGTCCAGCCTGTGGCGCAATTCGAGCGCGATGCGCTCAGGGTCGCTGCCGGGCAGCCTCCCGCTCTCCACCTCGGCGTAGCGGTGGAACCCGTCGCGCGGGGTGTACCACGTGCCGGGTGGAAACTCGTTCACGTCCCCGGTGGCGGCGAGAAGGGCCTTGACCTCGGAGGCGAAGGCAAGGGCACCGCCCGCGGTTTGGCCGTAGTAGAGCGGCCTCACGCCCAGCGGCCCCCGGGCCAGGAACAACCCGTGGCCGGTGGTCGCTGCCAATGCGCACGGCTGGGTCCAGCCCCCCAGAGCTTCGGGAATGGGGTTCCGCACAGGAACGCCATCCCACGCCACGTTCTGCTGAAGGTGGCTGGACGTGAGACGTGTCTCGGCATCGGACCATGAGGCCTGCATCGTCAGGTTGGGGCGGATGATCGTCTTCACGTGATCACCTCCGCGATGCATGATCCTCTGCATCATCGCGGCAACCTGACCCTGTCGCCCGGCTTCAGCGATGCCTACGATACCCGCTATCGGGGATCGTCCTCCCTGCACCCGCGAACCACAGTATGTCTCTTCACTCCCCTCCCCGGAGCACGCCCCGGACTCCATCACCGTACAGGAATGTGTAGCCGTGTTCAAGGCGCAGTGGGAAGGCCGCGATCTCGGAAGTGCAGTTGGAAAGACGGCTACAGCAGACCGGAATCCGGCGAATGCGGGGGCGACGCCCGCGATGGGGGTTCTAGAAGTGCCGCAGGTACTTCAGGGCCTCGAACAGCTCTTCGATCTTCTCCTCGCCGTGACCTTCCTCGATCGCGTGTCGGACGCAGTGCCGGGTGTGGGACTCGGCGAGCGCCCGAGCGGAGCGGCCCAGAATACCCTGCACGGCAGCGATCTGCTTGAGGATGTCCACGCAGTACGCGTCCTCTTCCACCATCCGCCGAATGCCTTCGATGTGCCCACCCGCCGTCCTCAGACTTCGGATCATCTTGACCTTCAGCGCAGACTCTTCGTGCAGGCTTCCCACGTGCTCCATGCGTCCTCCTTTCCCCACAGTCTCAACCCCCGAACCCGCTCATTGAGCGAGGACTCGGGCCAGTTCGAGGAGTCTTGGGTCGAGGGGGTTCTCCTTCCCCACGACATCGGCGAGGGGCGTGGTCACCACTTCGCCCCGGTGCCAGCCCACAAGCACGCCATGCTCTTCTCGGGCAACGGTCTCCACGGCCGCAGCCCCGAGGCGCGTGGCGAGAAGACGATCGAACGCACCCGGCGCCCCGCCCCGCTGCACGTGGCCGAGGATCGTCACCCGCAGCTCGAACCCGAGACGCTTCTCGTTCTCGTGGAAGTACTCGGCGAGCCGGGCCGCGTTGTACGTCGCCCCCTCGGCGACCACGACCAGCGAGTGGCTCTTGCCCCGCTCGTAAGCGTCGTGCAATTCTTGCGCCAACATCTCGGGATCGGTGTCCACCTCGGGGATCACCACCGCCTCCGCCCCGCCGGCGATCCCCGCCATCAGAGCGAGGTACCCGCAGTTCCGGCCCATCACCTCGACGAGGAACGCCCGGCCGTGGGACGAGGCGGTGGTCTTGAGTCGATCGATCGACTCCAGAGCCACGTTGAGGGCCGTGTCCACGCCGATTGTGATCTCCGAGCCGACGAGGTCGTTGTCGATCGTCGACGCCACGCCGACTACGGGAAACCCCAGTCGGGACAACTCGTAGGCGCCGGTCTGGGAGCCGTTCCCTCCGATCACAACCAAGGCTTCAGCCCCTTGGGAGCGAAGGGCGCGGAGGGCTCGCTGGCGGCCGAGCTCGGTGCGGAACTCCGGACAGCGGGCGCTCCCAAGGATCGTCCCCCCCAGCTGGAGGATCCCCCCCACGTCCCGCGCGCCAAGGGGAACCATCTCCCCGTAGGACAGGCCGGCGTAGCCGCGTCGGACGCCGAGAACTTCCCAGCCTTGGCCAATCGCCGTGCGGACCACGGCGCGGATCGCCGCGTTCATCCCTGGCGCGTCGCCCCCGCTTGTGAGGACTGCGATCCGCTTCATCGCGCTGCCTTCTCCCGGATCCTTCGTGCAGCGAGGACGCCGGTCACGGCGGCGAACACGATCCCCCGCGAGTGACCCGAGGCATCGCCGGCGACGTAGAACCCAGGGAGGGCCGTCTCCATCCCCGGTCCGACCGCGTACCGCGTGTCGTAGAACTTGATCTCCGGCGCGCAAAGGAGCGTCCCCTCGGAAGAGAGCCCGGGAATGAGCCGGTCCAAGACGTCCACCGCCTCCACGAGATCCACCACCACGCGGTGGGGAAGGGCCATCGACAGGTCACCGGGAGTGAACGACTCCAGGGTCGGGTGAACCGAAGCGCGGCGGATGCGATCGGCGGTAGACCGCCGTCCTTGGGTGAGATCCTTCATTCGTTGGACGATCGGTTTCCCGCCGCCGATCGTTGTTGACAGCTTGGCAATCGCCCGGCCGTACTCCGTGGTGTCCTCCACCGGGTCGGTGAGCTCGATGTGCACGAGAAGGGCGAAGTTCGTGTTCCCGCTCTTGCGGTCGTTCTCGGCGTGCCCGTTGACGAGCACGAACTCGCCGTGGTCTTCCTGGACGACGAACCCGCGCGGATTGGTGCAGAACGTGCGCACCATGTCGTCGTAGGTCGGGGTTCGCACGCGGAGCTTGGCGTCGTACATCACCCGCTCGATGGGGTCGTACAGCTCGGCGGGAAACTCGGCCCGCACCCCGACATCGAGGGGCCCGAACGACGGCCCGACCCCGAGCGAGCGGGCCACCTCGCGCAGCCAATACGCGCCGACCCGTCCTGGCGCAACGAGGACCGAGTCCGCCACAATCGCCTTCTGGCCCACGGAGATCGTGAACTGGTCCTTCGCATAGTGGATCGTCTCCGCCGCAACCCCGAGCTCAAACCTCACACCGCGCTTCACGAGGTCGCGGTACATGGCGTCGATGACCTCGCGGATCCGCCCTGTGCCGATGTGGCGCTGACGGCCGGCGATGAACTCGACCCCCGCCTGGGCCGCCGACTTCCTCAGCTCCCCGAGCGCTTCGGGATCCTCTCCGGAGTACTGAGCCGGGGCTCCGTAGCGGGTGAACACCTCGTCCACGTGGGCGATGAGGTCGTCGAGCTCACCCACCGAGCACCCGATCGCTTCGGGGTCGCCGCCGATGCGGGGAGTCAAGTTGAGTTTTCCATCGGAGTACGCCCCTGCCCCGCCGACTCCACAGGTGTTGCTCGTCCGCGCGCGCGGGGCGAGGCCCTTGTCCACGAGGACCGTGGACAGGCCGGATCCTGCCAGTTCGAGGGCCGCGAACAGCCCTGCAGATCCCGCTCCCACCACCGCTACATCGTACCGCACACGTCACTCCTTATTGGACTCACAGACCGTTCGGTTATCCTACGGGAACCCACCGCATCGTAGCCCGTGGGAAGGAGGGTGCAAGGTGAGGATTGGCGGCGGAGAGTACCGAAACCAGCGGCTGGCAGGGCCGCGGGGGACAGCGATACGTCCGCTGCGGGACCGGGTCCGGCTCGCCCTGTTCGACACCGTGCGTGAGCTGGTGCCCGGGGCGCAGTTCTTGGACCTGTTCGCCGGAACGGGCGCGGTGGGACTGGAGGCCCTCTCCCGTGGCGCCGCCCACGCTGTGTTCGTGGACGGTTCTGCACAGGCAGTGCGCCTCATTCGGGAGAACATCGACCGTTTGGGGTGCGCCTCCCGCGCGGCGGTCGTGGAGGGGGACATCTTCACCGCACTGCGATCGCTGGTACGGCGAGGAAAAGCGTTCGACCTCGTGTTCATCGGCGCGCCGTACGGAAGCGGGCTCGCCGCCCGGACGACCGAGGCGCTGGCCGAATTCCGTCCTCTTCTCCCTGGGGCGGTGGTGGTGGCAGAGACGTTTCACAAGGAGCCGATCGCGGATCGGTACGGCCCTCTCGTCCTGGAGATGCGGCGGGCGTACGGAGAGACGGTACTTTCGCTGTTCCGGTTTGTGCCGGACAGCGCGGCCGGCTAGACTGATCCGCACCTGGAGGGGACGATGGAGAAGCCGTTCATCTTGGTGACAAACGACGATGGGTACCATTCCCCAGGGCTCCTCGCCCTGCGCAAGGCCCTCGTGTCGGTGGGGGAACCGTGGGTGCTCGCCCCGGACCGTAACTGGTCTGCTGCCTCGCGCACCCGCGTGTTTCATAAGCCGCTACGGTTCTCGAACGCCCGGCTGCCGGATGGCGAGGAGGTCCACGTGACGAACGGCGCCCCATCGGATTGCGTGCTCCTCGCCCTCCTCGGGCTTGCTCCGCGCCGGCCAGACCTCGTGGTGGCGGGGATCAACATGGGCGCCAACATCGGGCACGACGTGACCTACTCGGGGACGGTGGCCGCAGCAATGGAGGGTGCGTCTGCGGGGATCCCGGCGATCGCCGTGTCCCTCGACCTCGGGCCCGAGGAAGGAAGGGAGGGGAATCCGGACTACGACACCGCAGCAGCTTTCACGGCACGGGTCGCTCGCCTTGTACTCGCGGAACGGAGTTCGCTGGGCCGCACGCTCATCAACGTCAACGTGCCCCGGGGAGTTCCCAAGGGTGTTCGCGTCACCCGGCTCGGGGGCAAGATCTGGTCCGACGACCTCGTCCGGGGAGAGGACCCACGCGGCCGGTCCTACTACTGGCTCTCGGGAGAGATGCTCACCTCGCCTCCTCCAGGCGAAGAGGACACAGACGTGTGGGCAGTGCTGTCGGGGTACGTCTCGATCACCCCCCTCCACCTTGATCTCACCGCGTACCCGGTGCTGGAGTCCCTGCGCCGGTGGGAGGGCGAGGCTCTCGCCTAGGCGCGTGCTCTCGCAGCGGATGACGGGCGAGCTGCGGTGCCCGTTGTGCAGCTTCTGCGCACCCCCGACTGTGGTGCCCCCCCCCTGCCCGGAATGCACGATCCCGATCGGGTATCGACGTGATCTGCCCCTCGATCTGTTGCCTTCAGACCTCACGGGCGAGGGGGTATGGCGGTACGCGCCGTTGCTTCCTGACGTGGAACCCGTCGCCTTGGGAGAGGGCGACACGCCCCTCGTCTCCTCGGTACGCATCGGCCCTCAACTTGGAGTGGACCTCTGGTTCAAAGTCGAAGGGGCGAACCCGAGCGGATCGTTCAAGGACCGCGGGGCATCGGTGATGGTCTCCGTGTTGCGGTCGTTCGGAGCCAAGACCGTGACAGACGATTCATCGGGGAACGCCGGAGCGGCCCTCGCCGCGTACGCCGCCCGAGCCGGACTCCGGGCCGTCCTCTACGTCCCGGCCAACGCCTCCGGGCCCAAACTCTCCCAGATTTCGGCCTTGGGAGCAGACGTGGTTCGTGTTCCTGGACCTCGCGAGCGGGCCGCGGATGCGGTGCGGGAAGCGTGCCGGACGGACCCCAGTCTCCTCTACGCCTCACACAACGCCTCCCCGTACTTCGTCTCGGGGACCACAACCCTCGCCTACGAGCTGTTCGAGGGGCTCGGGGGACGCCCTCCCGACCACGTTGTCGTTCCGGTGGGAGGAGGGGGGCTGTTCCTGGGGGTTGTGTACGGATTCCTCCGGCTCCACGGGCTTGGTTGGATCGAGCATATCCCGCAGGTGCACATCGTTCAGCCGGCAGCGTGCGCCCCGATCGTTTGTGCCCGTGCAGGGGGAGGCGTTGCCCCCTTCGAACGGGAGCCCAGTTCCACAATCGCCGAGGGAGCACGGATCCCCAACCCTCCCCGCGGCCGGGAGATCGTGGCCATGCTGAAGGCGGTCGGCGGGGAGGCCGTCGCCGTGGGAGAGGAGGAGATCCTCAACGCGCAGCGCTTGCTCTCCCACGCGGAAGGTCTCTATGTCGAGCCTACGTCAGCCCTCCCGGCAGCAGCCCTGGCTCAACTGGTCGCCCGAGGAACCATTTGCGAAATGTCGACGGTGGCGATGGTTCTCACCGGAACCGGGCTCAAGGCAGTACCAAGCTGACCCCGCAGCAACCGGGATCGCTTCGGTGCGATGCGCTGGGTATCGGTTCAGAGAGACGCCGCGACCGCGGAAAGAGATCGCTGAACCCTAGACCTTGAACCGATCGTAACGAACGATCCCGGACAGCGACATCCGCTCTCCGTCCTTCGGGGTATACGCCGGCCTCCCGATGGGGAGGAGGGCTACGACCCGCATTCCCCTGGGGATCCCCAGAATCCGCCGCGCCTCAGCCTCAGACTTCCCGCCCAATCCCGCCCAATAGGAGGCGAGACCGAGGCTGTGGGCCATGAGGGCCATGTTCTGGGTCGCAACGGCGCCCGCCTCAACCCAGTGCTGGGGGTCCTTCACGGGATCCAACACCACGGCGATCACCACAGGCGCGTCGCCGGTCCCCTTGCCGGAGACGGCGAACTGCCCGCGATGGGCGAACGCAATCCGCTCCACCAGCTGCCCCAGCTCGCGCTTGGCGTTCTCTTCACGCACCACCACGAACGTCCACGGCTGGGAGTTGGCAAACGACGGCGCCCACCGCCCGGCCTCGAGGATCGCTTCCAACTCGTCGTCGGCCACGGGCTTCGGCTCGAACCGGAGCACACTTCTCCGGCCACGGATTGTGTTCAACACGTCGTTGGTCATCATGCACCCTCCGAATGGCTCAAGTCTCCGAACTTATTCCATGCCAGCACCGCCGACAAGGGCTTGCGGTCGCGCGGCCCAAGCTCCAGCTCGCGGTGCTTGTCGCTCAGCGTCGCCACGTCGCCCGGCTTCCCGACCACGATCAGGGTAATGAGAACGTAGTCCGCGGGGATCCCCAGCGCCTCCTTCACCGCACTTGGGTCGTAGCCAGCGATAGGATGAGCCGTAAGACCCATCTGGGTGGCCTGGACCATGAGCATCCCCGTAGCCATCCCACAGCCGTAGAGGAAGTAGTCCCGATGGTCGGACAGCTTGCAGTCGAGATCGCGGTGGGAGCACAAGGCGAGGATCGCGGGCGCGCGCTTCGCCCAGTAGTTCCCGCCGGTTAGGGCCGCCTTCACCCGCTCCAACGCCTCCCCCTGGGCGATCACGAACCGCCATGGCTGGTTGTTGAAGCAGGATGGAGCAAGATGCGCTGCTTCCACAAGCCGTTCCAGCACCTCCCGCGCCACAGGCGCCTCCGACAGGGCGCGGTACGCCCGCCGCACTCGGATGAGGGGGTTCACCTCCCCGTCCAGCGCGTGAATGGAGCGCAATGCAGCGAGGACCTCCTCTGCATGGCCCTCCCCCGTCGCCCGTCGCCAGACCTGACGCACGACCCCCGCGCGATCCAGGAGGAACGTAGCCCGCTCGATTCTGCCTTCAGGCGCCGTGGCCCCGTAGGCCTTGGCCACCGCCCGATCGGGGTCGGAGAGCAGGATCAGGCCCGCTCCATCCTCGAACCGGACCAACGCGTCGGGGGAATCCGGCGAGATCCCCACCACGTTCCCATCCAGTCCCGAGAACTGAGGGAGCAACGCCTGAAACCCCCACGCCTGTTGCCTGCACCCCGGCGCACCGACGCGGGGGAAGAAGCACAAGACGACATACTGACCGCGCAGATCCTGGAGCGCCACATCGTGGCCGGAGGCAGATCTCAGTGAGAATCGTGGGGCAACTCCTGCAACGGGCATCCGCGCCTCCTTCGTCAGAGGCATGATAGCCCGCCCTCCGGATCGAGCAAGCCCTGGCTGGAAGTCCTATCCCCCCCCGGGGTCTAGAACATCAGCTCGATCCCCACGATCGCCTGGATGAGGCCGCTGAAGTCGAACCGCGTGCGCGAGTAGATGCGAACCCAGGAGAACGACACCTCAACCCACACTTCCTGAGACACAAACCCCACCAGATTGAACGTGGTGACGAGTCGGACCGCAACCGGAACTACCCGCACTCCCAGCGTCAACTTCGCCCAGTCCAAAGCGAATGTCCCGAGAATGCGAAGGCGAACCCCGAGCTCGGCCTCCGGATCCGGGTAGAGGTAGGATGCCCCGGCTTCGAACCACGCCAGCCCGAATGGGTCGAACAGGACCATCGCATCGGTGTGGAAGCAGAGGCTCGTGAATCCGAGGTGCAGGAGCTCCTCTTCGAACCACACCCCAGGAACCGCGATCAGTTCAGTCGCAGGGTCGAGGTCGACCAGATGGTAAAGGTACGTCACTCCGAACCCTGTAAGGGAACGGGCAAAGAACCCCGGCCTCCACGCGACCCCGATGTCGAGCACAATCCCCACCGTGTACAGAGGGGGAGCGCACGGATCCACCAAGTTCTCCACGAGGAACAACCCACCGAGCTCAAGGGGACAGCACCCGCTCCGAACCTCGAACCAGTACTTGGAGAAGCAGGGGTCAAACCTCATCCCAGTACGCAACGCTACCCCATCCAGGGTGACCCCCATCGTGAGGTGCTCGGCCAACAGCCCGGCGAGCGAGATCTCAGTTCGGCTGATCACCTCGGCCCGACCAAACGAGAGGCCGAGGGTGATCGCAGACGTCAGATCGAGCGTGGCCGGAGGAACCGGCGTGAAGACGACCTCAATCCCCAACGAACCTGACAGAGTCGGGGGTTGAGACCAAGCTGCGGCCCCCCCTACAAGCCCCAGCACAAGCGCACCCAGGAGACACGTTCTCATCTCAGACCACCTCATGGGAGCAGGGTACGAAGCGAACCGTGCTCAGAGGAGCACAGGTGAGGGGTGACCCGGCCCCATTTGTCCGGGCCACCCTGGACCGCTGTCTCAGAACGAGGGGAGAACGTCGCCGAGCGTGGGGCGACCGATCTCCTGGAGATCATAGCGCACCCGGGTTGAGGAACCGCGGATCTCGATCAACCGACGCAGGTCCACCGGGGTCGCGATGACTACCGCCTCGCACGGCACGCGCTGGATCGTCGCTGCCAGCTCATCCATCTGGGCCCTTCCGTACCCCATTGCCGGGAGTACCGATCCGAGGTGCGGGTAGGCACGGTACACCCCGGCCAGCGAGCCCTCGGCGTAGGGGCGCGGGTCAACGAGAGAGGCCCCCAGTTTGCGTGCCGCCACGGCCCCAGCCCCGAACGGCATCTCTCCGTGGGTCACGGTGGGACCATCTTCGATCACGAGGACCTTCCGACCAGCCACGAGATTCGGTTCCTCGACGGTAATCGGCGAGGCGGCCTCGACGATCCTCGCTCCGGGGTTCAGGGTGGCCAGCGAAGCCCGCAACCGTTCGACCGGCTCGATGCCTGCCGTGTCCACCTTGTTGATCACAATCACGTCGGCCTGACGTACAGCGGCCGACCCCGGCCAGTACGTGCTCTCGTGGCCGGCGCGCAGCGGATCGGCAACCACAAGCAGGAAATCGGGACGGAAGAACGAAACATCGTTGTTCCCCCCGTCCCACAGGATCACGTCCGCCTCTGCTTCTGCTTGACGGAGGATCGCCCCGTAGTCCACCCCAGCGTATACCACAAATCCAGTCTGAAGATGCGGTTCGTACTCTTCGCGCTCCTCGATCGTGCACTCCGCTCGATCGAGGTCGTCCAGCGACGCGAACCGCTGCACAGCCTGGCGAACGAGGTCGCCGTAGGGCATGGGGTGACGGATCACCACGACCTTTTTCCCCCGTTCCTGAAGAATCTGGGCCACCTTGCGCGTGGTTTGGGATTTGCCTGCCCCGGTGCGGACCGCGCACACGGCGACCACGGGCTTCGCGGCCTTGAGCTGGGTCACCCGCGGGCTCAGCAGCCAGAAGTCCGCTCCGGCCGAGGTAGCGATCGCGGCCCGCTCCATCACGTACTGATGAGAAACGTCGGAGTAGGCGAACACCACGCGGTCCACCCCGCGTTGCTGCACGAGAGCAGGCAGACTCGCCTCAGGCTCGATCGGAATCCCGTTGGGGTACAAACGTCCCGCAAGCTGTGCAGGGTAGCGTCGCCCGACGATCCCCGGGATTTGCGTTGCCGTGAACGCCACCACTTCGTAGGCGTTGTTATCCCTGAACACGACGTTGAAATTGTGGAAATCTCGGCCGGCAGCTCCCATGACGATGACCTTGATCTTGCGCATTGGTTCACCTCGGTGTGGAGTTGTGGTACTGGCCGATTGTACCCGATGCCCCGCGGTTGGCCTGCTCAATGGTCTGGGATACCATTAGGTGAAATGACAATTGCCAACGCCCTTACCGCTCTCCGGGGGGCGCTTCTCGTTCCCACCATCCTCGCCGTGCTCGGGAGGCACTGGGTAGCGGCGCTCATCGTGTTCACGGGGGCGCTGGCCACCGATGTGCTCGACGGGTGGGCGGCACGGAGGAAACACCAGGTAACAATCGTGGGGCAACTCCTCGACCCGTTGGTGGATAAGGCGTTCTATGTGGGGCTGTTTTCCGCGCTCGCCGCGGTGGGACGGATCTCGTTGCCAGCTCTAGTGGCGTTCTGCATCCCTCAGCTTGGACTGGCGGTGGGAGCGCTTATTCTATGGCGAAGGCGCGGGGAGTTCGCCGCGGAGTGGCCGGGGAAGGCCGCGGCTGTCCTCACCGCTCTTGCGGCCGGGCTCCTCCTCCTCACCCCTCACGGGATCTGGGTCTTCTGGGGGGCCGTGGGGGCGCAGTTCATCGCCGGCGCGTACTATCTCGTGCGTCGAGCGACGACGCGAACTCCGGCGGAGGTTCCGCCTCGCACTCCACCCACGCGCCGCTAGACGGGTGGCGAAACCCAAGCCGCCAAGCGTGGAGGAGAAGAGAACCCTCTCCCCCACCGTAGAGGGAATCCCCCACCACAGGATGCCCGATCGTGGACAGGTGAACCCGTATCTGATGGGTCCGGCCCGTGTGCGGCCGAACGAGGAGAAGGGTCCGTCCCTCCTCTCGTATCCACACGGAGAACTCGGTATGGGCGTCCTTGCTTCCCCCAATGCGCATCCGCCAGGGTCGCGCCGCGTCGCGTGCCACCCGGCCCTCGATCACTCCCTCCGCCACGTCCACCACGCCGCGCACGAGGGCCAGGTACTCCTTCTGCACTTGCCGACGGCGGAACTGCTCCATCAACCCGTGGAGTGCTTCCGAGGACTTCGCCAGTACCAGGGCGCCGGTGGTAGCGGCATCCAACCGATGCACCACTCCAGGACGCCCCGGTGTGCTCGGGGCAAGCGGGCCGCGGGCGAGGAGGATGGATACCACCGTCACCTGAGGGGTATGGCCTACGGGATGAACAGGAACCCCGCGCGGCTTGTTCACCACGACTAGGGCATCGTCCTCATGCAAGATCGGGATCGGGGCCGGGGTGGGGACGATCCCCGGTCCAACCCAGCGAACCTCGACCGTCTCCCCAGCTTTTACCCGTCGCGATCGGGATGGGACCATCCCCCCGATCCGTACTGCACCACAAGCGAGGAGGGACTGGGCCTGAGCACGAGGGATCGCCAGCCGGCAGGAGAGAAGGCGGTCAAGCCGCTCTCCTTCCTCCTTCTCTTCCACCAGGACGTGATCTAGACGCATTCCGTTCGTTGTATCCGCCACAGGCGACAAGTATAATCGCAAATATGGAAAGGGTTCAGAAAAAACTCGATGCACTCGTGCACCGGGGCGCTGCCGAGGCCGAAGTGGAGGTGTACCACTGGGAGCTTCGCCGCCAGGGGCAACGAATGCAACTTGCGGTACAGGTGGATCGTCCGGGGGGAGTGACCCTCGACGATTGCGCCCGAGCAAACCGGATGATCGGTTCCCTGTTGGACGAGGAAGATCCTGTACCCAATTCCTATCTGCTTGAGGTGTCGTCTCCCGGGGTAGAGCGAGCACTTCTCGATCCCCGGCACTACGTCCAGGCCGTGGGGAAGCTGATCCAGGTGAGGACCCAACAGGGAAGCTCACATCGCGGGCGGCTCACCCATGTCGCACCGGGGGCGATCGTTCTCGATGGGACGGAAACGGAGATTCCGTTCACCGAGATCGCTTCAGCCCGCATCGTCTACGAACAGGGACACCGATGAACATTGAGTTTTTGGAGGCCATTGAGGAGATGGCCCGCGCCCGTGGGATTGACCGCGAAGTAGCGTTTGGGGCGATTGAGAAAGCGATTGCTTCTGCTCATCAGGCAAAGTTCGGCGGCGACGAACCGCCGTTGGTGGAGATCGACCGACGCTCGGGAGATGTTCGCGTCAACGGAGAGGAGTTCGATCTCGTCAAACAGCTGGGCCGCATCGAGTCCCGTCGCGCCGAGGACTTCTTCCGCCGCGAGATCCTCCGCCACCGCCGGGAAGGTCTCTACGAAATGTACGCGTCGCGGATCGGGGAGATCCTTCACGGGTTCGTCCATCGGTTCGAAGGTCGCGACGTGTGGATTAACCTCGGCGAGGTGGAGGCACTTCTCCCGAGCGAGGAACGGATGCCGACGGAGCGCTATGTCCCCGGTCGCCGGCTGCGCACCTACCTCTACCAGGTGGACCGAACCCAAGGTGATCCCCGGATCTACGTGTCCCGCGCCAATCCCGATTTCGTTGCCCGGCTCCTCTCCCTCGAGGTGCCGGAGCTTGAACAGAGCATGCTGGAAGTGGTGAAGGTGGCGCGGTTGGCGGGGGTGAAGTCGAAGGTCCTCGTGCGGGGGGTGGATCCACGGATCGATCCGGTGGGGAGCTGCATCGGACCCGGTGGAAGCCGAATCCGAGCCGTGAGTCGTGAGCTCTCGGGAGAGAAGGTGGACATCGTGCGCTGGAACGAGGACGTGCGGCAGGTGATCCGTGGAGGACTTGCCCCGGCAAGCACCTTGGAGATCGAACTCGATGAGCCCGCCAGGACGGCCGTGGTCACTGTTCCGGGGAGCGACATCTCACTTGCCATCGGTCGCGATGGACACAACGTAGAACTGGCGGCCAAGCTCACCGGTTATGCCATCACCATCCGCACGCCGTCCGGCGAACGAGCCCAAGCCCGCTAGCCCTCTGCGGCTTCGGGATCGCCTGTTTCTCTTCCTGGCCGGAGTTTCTACCCGGTGGCCACTGGTCATCGTTGTTCTGTTCGTCGGTTTGACCTTCCTTGCCTACCTCTACATCCAGGATTTCCCGATCCGCACCGCATACCTCGATCTGTTGCCCCAGCAGGATCCGCTGGTAGTCAAGTTCCAATCTATCGAACAGGAGATGGCCAGCACGGAGATCATCGCTGTTCTGTTCACCCTCTCCTCCCCCCCTTCGGATCTAGCTGAGCGCGAAGAAATCCTGTCCATGGCCGCCGAACGGGTCATCCAGAAGCTTGACCTTGACGATAACCCAGACCTCGCCGCCGCTTCCTACCGAGTAGGGAAGGGAACCGCAGTTCCACCAGAGCTGCTCATCTTCCGTACCCTCTCTTCAGAGGAATTGGAGAGCCTGCGAGCGATTGCCCGTGAGGTCCAGGCGAACTTCCCCGGATTGCCAACGATCCGCCCCTTGGAGGACACCGTCGCCTCTGTGGACACGATAACGCCTGATCCCTCAGCGGTCGCCGCGGCGCTTCGCGAACTCACCACCGCTGGACACGCCGTTCTGCACCTGCTGACAGCCACGGTTGGTCAACAACCCCTGCTCTCCAAGGCAGCGGGAATCTCCCGAACCGTCCTCGACCGGCCTGCACCTGAGGATGAGGGCGAACCGATCGTATCCCGGGATCGCACCCGGCTGATCCTTCAGATCTGGCCAACACGTCGTCCGTTTGACTCGCTCCCCTACAATCAGTCCGTGACCCGCTTCGTACGAGAGGCGGTGAGCCAGGCGGATCTTGATGACCTCGGGGTGACTGTGGGCATCGGGGGAACCTACGTAACGACAGTGGAGACCGATGAGATCATCCGCCGCGACATGAACCTGGTAACGATCGTGTCCTCGACCGCGGTGTTCGTGTTGGTGCTCCTGGCGTTCGCGAGTCCGCTCTTGTGCCTGGCGGCAGTGGTGCCAGTGCTTGTCTCCGCCCTGTTCACCATGGCGTGGGCCAAGATCGCAGTCGGAGGGTTCAACCTCCTCACCGTGTTTCTGCCCGCCCTCATCCTCGGTCTAGGAATCGACTACTCGATCCACATCCTGTCCCGGTACGTCGAGGAGAGATCGAGAGGTGCGCGGGTCAAGGAAGCATTGACCACGGCGGTCCGGACGAAGGGCAGCGCCTGCCTCACCGCAGCGATAACCACGGCTGTGGTGTTCAGTTGTCTTCTCCTCTCGCATTCCCGCGCCATGTGGGAGATGGGGGCCATCGCATCATTGGGAATCCTCATCTCGTTCTTGACGACGATTCTCCTGACCCCCGCCCTGGTTTCCCTAACCACGCGGGATCGCCGCCCCTCCTCCCGTAGGCGCCCCATCGCTTCCACAACTGCGCTGCGGCCCGTGTACCGACGGTTCCTCCGTCTGCGGCCGGGAATCGTGGCGGTGGGGTTGATTCTCACCGGGGCGGTGCTGTACCAAGCAACCCGTGTGCAGTTTCGCTTTGTGTCGGACGAGCTGGCCCCCGTCACGCCGGGCCAGACCCTCCTGACCACGGTCACGCGCGAGTTTGCGGGTGATGTGTGGCTGGGGGACTCATTCCGGTTCTTCGTGGATCATCCCGACGATATCGCCCCTCTGGAAGCGGAACTCGCTCGTCAACCGTTGGTGCACTCCACCTCCTCGGTGCGTGGACTTCTCCCGAAAGAGCTGCTGGGAGGCAGGGACTCGATCCTCGATCTCCCTATAGCTGACGTGCAGCATGGCGTGGATAGCTTGGGCAACTGGCTCGAGGGATGGGACAAGACCTTGGGAGCACTTCGTACCCTGATCGTGGACCTCTCGAAGCGCGAACTCGTCGCTGTACTGACTGGACAAATCAAGCTTGCGGAGGCCCTGTCCGAAGGATCGATCGATCTCGTCCACCTGCTGTGGAACCTGGAGGACGTAGATGTGATGGAAAGTGCTGTCCGAATGGAGAAGATGTCGGCAGATCTCGCCGTGGTGGGGGAGTTCGTCGACAAGATCGCGGACCTCCCCCCTGAGGCTGACCTGCTCAATCAAATCCTCGCACTTCTCCCTGTGGAAATGCGGTCGCAGTATGCCACGAAGAGCGGGAGGTACGTCGTTGAGGCGCGGGTAACGCGCGCCATCTTGACGAAGACCAATCTGCAAGCATTCCTCGACTGGGCGGACGGACTCGGGGTGGAGCGGTTTGGCATTCCGGAGGTCACTGCCCAGCTCGAGGAGTACATGCGGCGCGACTTCCTGCTGTCGACAGTCCTCGCTATCGTGATCATCTTCCTTCTGGTGTGGCGCGATTTCCCGCAGGCCAGTGAGGCAGCGCTGGCGCTGGCCCCATTGGCGATGGGTTACGTATGGATGCTGGCCGGGATGAACCTTCTCGGAATCCAGTTCAACTTCACCAACATCGTCATCTCGCCTCTCCTGATCGGAATCGGCGTGGACAGCGCCGTACACCTCCTGCACCGGGTGGACGAAGAGCGGTCCGCAGGCGGGGATGCGGCGGTGCGAGGGGCGGCGGCGAGTATCGTACCGATCGCGGTCAGTTCGTTGACCACGATGGCCACGTTTGGGGCCTTGCTCGCTGCCCACACCCCGGGCCTCCGACTGCTCGGCACATCGGCCCTCCTCGGGTTGGGATTCACGCTTCTGTGGAGCCTGACGTTCCTCCCCGCGGCAGCGGCGACACTGGTTGAGAAAGCGAAACCGAGAGAATAAAGTGATCCGAACACGAGGAGAACACTGAATGTTCTGGATAGGCTGGATCGCCGCAGTTGGTTTGGTCGTGCCGGCGTGGGCTCAGGCTCAGGCAGGGACGCCGCCGCCGACACCGGGGACACCGTTTCCGTGGTCTTCGGTTGCGCTTGGCCTGTTCGCCCTTGCCTTGGGAACAGGACTAGGGCTCCTGCTGGCCCGCGCGCGCCGTCGCACCGTGAGCCAGCGGGCTGAGGCGATCCTCACCGAAGCCCGTGGGGAAGCAGAGCGAGTTCACCGCGAGCGGATCCTCCTCACCCAGCACGAGGTCGAGGAGTTGCGGGAGCGGGAAGAGGAACGCCTGCGAAAGAAGGAAGCTGAGCTCGTTCAGCTTGACGAGCGCCTTCGCCAGCGGGAGGAGCGTCTCGGCAAAAAGGCTCAGCATTTAGAGGCGATTGAGGCTTCGATCCGCCAGGACGAGGCCGAGGTCGTCCACCTCTTGGAGACAGGTCAGGAATTGCTCCGTGAGGAACAGACGCTCCTTGAGCGGCTGACCGGCCTCACGGAAGAAGAGGCCAAAGAATACCTCCTGAAACTGGTGGAAGCCGACTCGGAGCGGTACTTCGCTCGCAAGATCAGCGAGGTGGAACGGCGCACAACCCAAGAGGCGGAGCGCCGCGCACGCCGAATCCTCGCCAACGCCGTCCAGCGTTACGCCCTTGACTACGCCGAGGAAGCCACGGTGACCACGGTCCCCCTCCCCAACGACGAGTACAAAGGGCGCATCATCGGACGCGACGGACGCAACATCCGCGCGTTCGAGGCGTTGACTGGGGTCGAGGTCTTGGTGGACGACACGCCCGAGGCGGTGGTCTTGTCCTCGTTTCACCCCGTGCGGAGGGAGATCGGCCGGGTTGCGCTGGAGAAGCTTCTCGAAGACGGCCGGATCCACCCCGCCCGGATCGAGGAGACGGTGCGCAAGGCGAAGGACCGCGTGGAAGAGGCGATCATCGAGGCAGGCGAGAAGGCGGCATTTGAGGTGGGGCTCGACCTGCCCAGCGACCTCATCCAGCTGCTGGGCCGGCTTCACTTCCGCACCAGTTACGGCCAGAATCAACTCCAGCATGCGCTTGAGGTCAGCTTCCTCGCGCGGCTGCTCGCTGAGGAGATTGGGATCGACCCCAAGCCTGCCAAACGAGCAGGGCTCCTTCACGATATCGGCAAAGCCGTGGACCACGATGTGGAAGGACCGCACGCGCTCATCGGGGCTGATCTCGCCCGCCGTGCCGGCGAGCCGTGGCCGATCGTGAACGCGATTGCCTCCCACCATGGGCAGGCTGATCCCTCCACTGTGACCGCGGTCCTGATCCAGGCTGCGGATACTCTGTCTGCAGCCCGACCCGGGGCGCGTCAAGAAACCTATGAACGATACTGCCAGCGGCTGCAAGAGCTGGAGAAGATCGCGGTGGCCTACCCCCTGGTGAAGGAGGCGTACGCGATCCAAGCCGGACGTGAGGTGCGGGTGATCGTGCGGCCCGAGAAGACGACGGATGACATGGCAGCGAAGCTCGCGTATGATATTGCGCGCAGGATCGAAGAACAGGTCCAGTACCCAGGGGAGATCAAGGTGACCGTCGTCCGTCAAGCTCAATTCGTGGACACAGCCCGCTAAGGAGGGGGACGGTGAATATCCTCAAAATCGCATCCACCTCGGAGGTCAGTTCGGCCGCGGGAGCGGTAGCGAACGCGTTTCGCGAGGAGGGAAGAGCTGAGTTGCAGGCTATCGGTCCCAAGGCGGTGAACCAGGCGGTGAAGTGCATCGCCATCGCCCGCGGTTACGTGGCCTCCAGCGGCGTGGACCTGTACTTCGTCCCCTCGTTCGTCGAGGTGGATGTGAGCGACGAAACAAGGACGGGAATTCGCTTCACGGTTCGATCGCGAACCCCGGTCCCGGTGCTGCGCCCGCGCCGCCGCGCAGACGCCCCCCGTCCACCTGTGGAGCCCCATGTCCCCACGACGGAGGATTGGCACGACATTTGACCCGTACCGAGAGGTCCTGGCGAGCCTGCCCCTCGTCGGTCAGTTGGGGTTTCTTGTGGCCGGTGGTGCCGCCGCGGGGTTCGGCTTGGGGTACGGAGTGGACCTTCTCGTGGGT